>JAHEHQ010000283.1 GCA_024644505.1 Gammaproteobacteria bacterium | reverse complement strand
TCATCTTTCCCGATCGTGTTCAGGAAAACTGGCGGCGTCTGACAGGGCATCGCCTGGATCGGGACGATCTCCAGACTGTCCTGAATGACAAACCCGACATGTTGGTGATCGGCACCGGCTACTACGGCCAGATGAAGGTGCCTGCGGAAACGCTGGCGGTCTTGAGTCAGGCCGGGATCCCGGTCCGGCTGGTAAAGACCGGTGACGCGGTTTCTGAGTTCAATCGTCTGCAGCATAAGTACGCCCGTATCGTGGCCGCTCTGCATCTCACCTGCTGAAACGTATTCTCCCCGAAAGCAACCCTCCAGCGGTCATCTTTCCTTCCCTTTATTCGCTTTCGATTCGGATACCATTGGGTTTATCGATTGCCGATGTGGTGAGGGGTCGGAGTCAAACCGCTCACCAGCGCCGCTTATTCCAAAAAATCATCTTGCGGTTCGACTCCGACCCCGAGAAGCATTGAGAAAACGATGTCCGATAACGATGAAATCGCAATGCCAGGAGAGGGAAGCCGGAGTAACCTCGAAGTGGCCACCCCCACCCAACCCCAGCCGATGGTGGTGCCGCTCGAACGCATCCATCCCTACGAACGCAATCCCCGTCAGGGAACTAACCCGGAGTACGACCGGATCAACGCCTCTATCCGTGCAATGGGGCTTGACCAACCCCTGACCATCACACAGCGGCCGGGTGCCGCGGATTACATCGTTCACTCCGGCGGCAATACCCGACTGCAGGTGCTGAAGTCCTTGTATGAAGAGACCGGAGATGATCGATACGCAACTGTTGCCTGCCTGTTCAAGCCCTGGAACTGTGAATCGGAGGTATTGCTGGCGCATCTTCGGGAGAACGACCTGCGTGGCGGTCTGACTTTCATCGACAAGGCAAGGGCGATACTGGACATCAAGGCGCTGCTGGAAGCCGAGTGCCAGATCGAGGAGCTCTCTCAGCGACGCCTCGAGTCCGCCCTGCAGCAGGGCGGGTATGCACTCAGCAGCGGACTGATCTCCCGTATGGGCTATGCTGTCCAGACTCTGCTGCCGCTGATTCCTCAGGCACTTTATGCCGGCCTGGGCCGGCCTCAGGTACAGAAGATCCGGGCACTGGAACGTGCGGCATGCCAGGTCTGGGAAGCCTATGATCTGGATGCGATTACGCCGTTCGATTCGATATTCACCACGCTGTGCCAACGCTACGACGATCCCGACTGGGATACCGGACTGTTACGTAACGCGCTCGAAAGTGAGATCGCCGAGCAGGCAGAGATCAGTGTTCAAGTTATTCGGGTGGAACTGGATGCCCGGATCGAAGGGCGGGAAGTGACCATACCGCCGCCGGAAGAAGACCCGGATTTAGAGGAGGACGAAGTCGACTGGCTCGATAAGTCTCCAGCCAACACAGTATCTGACAGCGCAGAACCCATCGACCCGGCGCCTGACGACGATAGTGACGATCAAACATCGGCTGATTTGTCACTCGACCTCGATAATCCCGAAAATAGCGACATCGAACCGGCATCGGAAGAAACCCTTCAAGGCGAAGCCGGATTCAATTCGGCGCAGGCTGGATTGGAGAACCCGGACGCGGCATCACCATCCGAACCGCCGGCGGGCGTCGGACTGGCCGGTACCGCCGACCTGAAATCGTTGCGTGCCCGTGCCTGGACCCTGGCGGCCAGACTGGCGCAGCGCAATGGGCTGAGCGATCTGGTGGTGCCGCTGTCCGGAAAGGGACTCGGGTTCATCCTGCGCGACGTGCCCGATCCGGCCCTGGCCGATCAGCTGGATGAAGAGACGCTGAGTCAACTCTCGCTGATCTGGTGGCAGCTGGCCGCCTGTTCGGAGCTGACCCTGGCTCCACTCTCTACGATCATTCCACACCTGCCCGCCGAGTCAGTGCTGCGGCAAGTGCTGGAACAGCAAGATCTGGCAAGGTTATTCGACAGCGTCTGGACGCTGGACCCGGGTCAGACCGGCCACCGCCTGTGGCGGCGGCTGGGAGACAGGGACTGGATGGATCTTTTGAACCTGATGGACTGCTATCGCCGGATGCACCGGCTGGCGGAAGAGCGGCAACTCGATCTCTGGGCACCGCCATGAGCGTTTGCACCAAGGAGTCCGATCTGGTCACCGCGGTCCTGATGTACGCGCTGCGCTGCCTGGCCGAAGGTGACCAGGCGGCTCTGCGCAATATGAACTTCGGGCCGCACGAGATCGAGGCGTTGCGCGCCATGACCCTGAGCGACCTCTACCGGGTAGAGTCGCTGCGCGCCCATTGCCTGCGTATCCGTCTCGACCGTCAGGTCTATTGGCCGATGGTGGACAATCTTCAGCGCCAGCGGCAGTCCGAGGAGACTCAGCACAACCTGATCGCCGCGGATGCCCCGCTGGAGATGATGCAGACGCTGTTCGGCTTCAATGCCCGGGAGTACAGCCGGCTGCGCCGGTCAATGTCGGTTGATCCCGCGGTGGGACGGCCCCCGGAGCCCAACGAGGAAACCAGTCACACCCTGTGGGCCGCCTGGGTGGTCCGGGTTGACCCTGAGGCCCCCGAACTGCTGGCGCCCGATGACTATCTCGATCTTCATCGGGAAACCGGTATCGGCCTGCGTGCCATCTGGCACCTGACCCGGCAATGGTCGGAGCACGGTGACCTGAAAGGTGTCATCGAACACACCGATGACCAGGATGGATAAATTCGCGGCCAATGTCCGTCCTGAGATACTTGCCCTGGGTACCCTGATTGAGACAACCATTGATCGGGCCTCAGGCAACGAATCCGAATGGCAGGGTGATGGCTTGCTTTTCGTCGGCAACCGGCAAACGGCGTTTCCGGCCCGGGTGGTAGAGGACCCGGTACTCGAGCCGGTGGATAAGCTGGTGTGGATGGCGATCCTGCTGCAGGCTACGACCACCGGCGGATGCGCCAGCTTCCCCAGTTACCAGTGTATCCAGCGAACGGCCAATATCGCCTCCAGGTCCACCGTTGCGCGCTCGATCGCGGTGCTGCGTGCCACCCGCTGGTTGACACTGTATGCCCGGGTTCGCAAGCGCTGCGGCCGTTTCGGTGGAAGTGTGTATGCCCTGCACGATGAACCGCTGTCCCTGGTGGACGGTTTGTACCTGGACACGGGGTATATGACGTTTCTACGCGCTGCGCAGAATCATGCCCATGCCCAGGTACGCCTGGTGGCGAACGGCGTGCTGGAGGGCCTGGATGCAGGTGCCGGCAACAGGATCGACGTTCAGGCTGGTCTGTGTCCGGCGCCCTGCGACAGCGAGGCGGTTGACACCATTTCCAATGACGGACCCGACTGTTCGTTCACCTCCAACCCTGGCACCGAAATACAGCGATGTGCACCCGCGGACGTGTATGCACAGGAAGGCCGAGCTCTTGCGTCCGCACAGCCTGGGGGATACCTCACGCCATCGAACAGCTTGCTTACCGGAGAGGGGGGGAATCCACTGGTCTACCCGAAACGTCTGGATCAAAACCAGTGGGCGCTGATGAATCGTTACCTCGACAACGTGCTGCCCGAGCAGCGCCAACCGATTCTCGATGAGTTGGATGGCCGGCTCCGTTCCGTGGAGAAGGGCATGCGCCCGCTTTACGACGAGATGAGCTACCTCAACAGCCTGTGCAAGGCGATGCGAAACGGCAAGTTCAAATTGAAACTGGGTGCCTTGGTACAGGCGGAACAGGGCTGCCCGAGAGAAGGTTCGTGAGAGACGGCGACAAAGTTGTGCGGGTGCCCACAAACCAGATCCCCGTGAGCTCCGGGCGCAGATCGAAGCGGGCACGGGTGCGTTCACCAAGATCCGGCAATCCCTGGGCCAGTCCCGCAGTACCATCCCTCACACGCCTAACAAGGATTGATTCAAAAGAGAGAGTCAAACCCGGCACCAACCGGCTCAGTGAACGTCACGGCTGCGCTTTACAACCGGCACTCATTTCATGGGGCCGAACACTCCTGGTTTTCAAACTGAAAGAGACCACAGCCACATACCAAAGCAAAGCGGTGGCGTAATATCACACTGACTTCAATTTGCCTGTACCCATTATGAACCGAGTTCGAATATCGAACTCGGT
>JAHEHQ010000282.1 GCA_024644505.1 Gammaproteobacteria bacterium | reverse complement strand
GTTGATGCTGGTTTTTATAACAGACATCACCAGCCTCCCGTCTGCAGCCAGCACTCCACCTGATCCAGCCGGTCATTCCCCCAGAAGGGTTCTTCGTCAACGAAGACGTAGGGCGACCCGAAGACACCGCGCTGCATGGCCGCTCCTGTCTCCGACTTCAGGCGCTCCTTTACATCCGGTCGCCCGATGGCTGCGAGCAGTTCTTCAGGGTCCACCCCGAGACCTGCCGCCAGTTCGGCCACCAGTTCCGGCCGGGTGCCGTCCCGCCCCTCCCCGAAGGTGGCATGGTAGACCGCCCTGGCGAGGGCCTTTGCCACATCTGGCCGATCGTCGAACAACCAGTAGTAGGCCCTGGCCGGTGCCAATGCCGCTTTGGGAAACTCCTCGGGCATTCGGAAAGGCACGCCCAGGAGCCGTGCGCTGCGGGCAAAGTCCCGCGTCACATAGTCGCCCATCAGGGGGGTATCCGTCAGCGGACGATGGCCGGTTGCCAGGAACGCCGGACCCAGCAGGAAGGGGCGCCAGACCACCTCTCGGCCGTGGCGGGCAGCGATCCCGTCGATACGGGTGCTGGCCAGATAACCATAGGGTGAGTAGAAATCAAAATAGAAGTCGATAGGTGCCGTCATCTGCTACTCCGCTGCAATGGCCCGGGAGATCACCATGCGCTGAATGTCGCTGGTCCCCTCGTAGATCTGGGCGATACGCACATCCCGGTAGAACCGTTCCACCGGGAAGTCCTTCAGATAACCGTAGCCGCCCAACACCTGGATGGCATCGGAGCAGACCTTTTCCGCCATCTCGGAAGCAAAGAGCTTTGCCATGCAGGCCTCTTTCAGGCAGGGTTTCCCGGCGTCGCGCAGCCTCGCCGCATTGATCACCAGGAGATGGGCCGCCTCCAGTTGGGTAGCCATGTCCGCGAGACGGAAGGCCACCGCCTGGTGCTCGATGATGGGCTTGCCGAAGGTCTCCCGTTCTTTGGCATAGGTCAGTGCAGACTCGTAGGCAGCCCGCGCCATGCCCACAGACTGGGAGGCGATGCCTATGCGCCCGGCCTCCAGGTTGGAGAGCGCGATCTTGTAGCCCTCCCCCGGCTTCCCAAGCATATACCGGGCTGGAATCCGGCAGTCCTCGAAAAGTATCTGGGCGGTGTCCGAGGCATGCTGCCCCAGCTTCTCCTCGATGCTAGCCACCTGGTATCCCGGTGTATCGGTCGGCACCAGAAAACAGCTTATGCCTTGCTTGCCGGCCGCCGGATCGGTAACCGCAAACACGATGGCAACCTGGGCGTTGCGACCGGAGGTGATGAACTGTTTTACGCCATTGAGCACATAGTCTTCGCCATCAGGCTCGGCGCGCATGCGCAGGGCCGCCGCGTCGGAACCCGCCTGAGGTTCGGTGAGGCAAAACGCCCCCAGCATCTTTCCTTCCGCAAGGGGGCGCAGAAAGGCTTCTTTCTGCGATTCCGTGGCATACTTGAGCAGCAGGCCGCAGACCAGGGAGTTGTTGACGCTCAGGATAGTGGAGCAGGATCCGTCACCGGCCGCGATCTCCTCGATAGCCAGCGCGAAAGAAACATAGTCGGCCCCGGCACCGCCCCAGGCTTCCGGCACCATCATGCCGTAGAGCCCCAGCTGAGCCATCTCCCTCAGGGCCTCGGCGGGAAAGGTGCGATTCCTGTCCCACTCCGCGGCATTGGGCGCCAGGCGCTCCCGTGCGAACTCCCGTGCCATATCGCGGATCATGGTTTGTTCCTGGGTCAGCTCCATGTTTGCCTCTTTACAGTTTACGTTTGTGTGAGTAAACCAACATTCCCGATAAAACTCCTTCCATCTCTCAGCAAAACCGTAGGGTCGATTTCTTTCGACCAATACTTCCGTTGAATCGACTGTAGGGTCGAATTCATTCGACCAATGCCTGGCTTGAATCAACAACCGCAGATAATCAGGTATCACGATACGTCATACGACAGGGTGACATCCTGCTTGATCACGGCTGTTGGCCGAATGAATTCGGCCCTACCTATTTCGTGATCTCGATCGCCATCGCAGTGGCCTCGCCGCCGCCGATGCAAAGAGATGCCATGCCACGCTTCAGGCCATACTTCTCCAGGGCAGCCAGCAGGGTCACCAGGATACGGGCGCCCGAAGCGCCAATTGGATGCCCCAACGCACAGGCGCCGCCGTGGACATTGACCTTGTCGTGGGGCAGTTCCAGGTCGTGCATCGCCGCCATGGTGACCACCGCGAAGGCCTCGTTGATCTCATAGAGATCGAAATCGGGTCCGCTCATGTCGAGCTTGGCGAAGAGCTTATTCATGGCACCCACCGGTGCAGTGGTGAACCATCCGGGCTCCTGGGCATGGGTGCTGTGCCCGAGAATCACCGCCCTCGGTTTCAATCCTCTTTTCTCGGCCTCGGATCTACGCATCACCACCAAAGATGCGGCGCCGTCGGATATGGAGCTCGAATTGGCCGCCGTTACCGTACCGTTTTTTCTAAACGCCGGACGCAGTGTGGGAATCTTTTCGATATTGGCGTTGAAGGGTTGTTCATCGGATTCCACCAGCGTCTCCGCCCGGCTTGTCTGCACCGTCACCGGCACAATTTCCGATTGGAAACTGCCATCCTCGACGGCCTTTCTGGCACGCTCGAGGGAACTTATGGCGAATTCGTCCTGCTGCTCGCGGGTAAACCCGTACTTGTCCACGCAATCCTCGGCGAAGGTCCCCATAAGACGGCCTCTATCGTAGGCATCCTCCAGCCCATCCAGGAACATCTGGTCGACGACCTGGCCGTGGCCCATGCGGTAGCCGCTTCTCGCCCTGGGCAGCAGGTAGGGTGAGTTGGACATGCTCTCCATGCCGCCGGCGACTACGACATCGTTGACCCCCGCCAGGATCAGGTCGTTGGCAAGCATCACAGACTTCATGCCCGAACCACAGATCTTGTTGATGGTCGTGCAGCCGACGCCCAGGGGAAGACCGGCACCGAGACTTGCCTGGCGTGCCGGTGCCTGGCCCTGTCCGGCCTGCAGCACATTACCCATGAAGACTTCCTGTACATCATCCCCGGTAATGCCGGCACGCTCCACGGCGGCCCTGACGGCGCACGACCCCAGCGCGTTGGCCGACATGGAGGCCAGCGAACCCTGAAACCCGCCCATGGGGGTCCGGACAGCACTTACGATAACAACAGGATCATTCATGATTCAGCATCTCCAGGACAGAGGTTAACGTGTCTCTTCGAAGAGTTCCCGGCCGATCAGCATACGACGGATCTCCGAGGTCCCCGCGCCGATCTCGTAGAGTTTCGCATCTCGCAGCAGGCGCCCCGTGGGGTATTCGTTGATGTAACCATTGCCCCCCAGCGTCTGAATTGCCTCAAGGGCCATCCAGGTGGCCTTTTCCGCTGCATAAAGGATGATTCCCGCGGCGTCCTTACGGGTGGTTTCATCGCGGTCGCACGCCTTTCCCACTGCATAAGCGTAAGCCTTGCAGGCATTCATGGTGGTGTACATGTCCGCCATCTTACCCTGCATCAGTTCGAATTCCCCGATCGGGCGTCCGAACTGTTCACGCTCGTGAATGTAGGGCACCACCACGTCCATACAGGCATCCATGATGCCCAACGGCCCGCCCGCGAGTACCGCCCGTTCGTAGTCCAGACCGCTCATCAACACCTTTACGCCGCCATTGAGTTCCCCCAGGATGTTCTCCTCCGGCACCTCCACATCCTCGAAAACCAGCTCACCGGTGTTCGAACCGCGCATGCCCAGCTTGTCCAGTTTCTGGGCCGTCTTCACACCAAACGCCTTTTCGACGATGAAGGCGGTAATGCCCCGCGATCCCGCTTCAGGGGCCGTCTTTGCGTAGACCACCACAACATCCGCCTCCGGGCCGTTGGTGATCCACATCTTGGTTCCGTTCAGCAGGTAGCGATCCCCCTTTTTATCCGCTTTCAGACGCAGGCTCACTACATCCGATCCCGCATTGGATTCGGACATGGCCAGGGCACCCACCTGCTCGCCGCTGATCAGTTTCGTCAGATATCTGAGCTTCTGCTCATGGGTGCCGTTGCGTTTGATCTGGTTGACGCAGAGGTTGGAGTGGG
>JAHEHQ010000026.1:8131-13254 GCA_024644505.1 Gammaproteobacteria bacterium | reverse complement strand
GGCAGATGAACGAGCCGCCGGGCAACCGCCTGCGTGTAGGCCTCACCGGACTGACCATCGCCGAGAACTTCCGTGACGAAGGACGCGACGTGCTGATGTTCGTCGACAATATCTATCGCTATACCCTCGCGGGTACCGAGGTGTCGGCCCTGCTGGGCCGCATGCCTTCCGCGGTGGGTTACCAGCCCACCCTGGCCGCGGAGATGGGCGCCCTGCAGGAACGCATCACCTCCACCCGGACCGGATCCATCACCTCCTTCCAGGCGGTATACGTCCCGGCGGACGACCTGACGGACCCCTCCCCCGCAACGACCTTTGCGCATCTCGACGCCACCCTGGTGTTGTCACGCCAGGTTGCGGAGCTCGGTATCTACCCGGCGGTGGATCCCCTGGATTCCACCAGCCGCATCCTCGACCCGAACATCATCGGCCAGGAGCACTATGACGTGGCGCGCGGTGTACAGGGTATCCTGCAGCGCTACAAGGAGCTCAAGGACATTATCGCCATCCTGGGCATGGACGAGTTGTCGGAAGACGACAAGCTGATCGTGGCACGTGCCCGTAAGGTGCAGCGCTTCCTCTCCCAGCCCTTCTTTGTCGCGGAAGTGTTCACCGGCAGCCCGGGCAAGTACGTGGCGGTTAAAGATACCATTTCCAGTTTCAAGGCAATCATCCAGGGTGAGTACGACCATCTGCCGGAGCAGGCCTTCTATATGATTGGCGGAATCGAGGAAGCGGCAGAACGTGCGGCCGGAGACTGAGGCCGAGGATAAAGCGTTATGGCTATGATGATCCATGTAGACATCGTGAGCGCCGAGGGGGAGATCCATTCCGGTCAGGCCGAAATGGTCTACGCCCCGGCAGTCATGGGCGAGGTGGGCATAGCTCCCCGCCACACCCCCCTGGTGACCCGCCTGAAACCCGGTGAGATCCGGGTGGACACGGGTGAAGGGGAGATGAAGCACTTCTACGTATCCGGCGGCATACTGGAGGTGCAGCCCCACGTAGTGACGGTGCTCGCCGACACGGCCATCCGCGCCCACGATCTGGACGAGGCGGCTGCGGCGGAAGCCAAACGGAGAGCCGAGGAGGCGCTTTCCGGTCAGCAGGCGGATTTTGAGTATGCCAAGGCCAAGTCCGAGCTGGCCGAGGCGGTTGCCCAGCTCAGGACCATCGAGCGCCTGCGCAAGGCAAACGGGGCTGATATTTCGAACTGCTCTAAGATTTTCGTCCACCATAAAAAACCCCCCCATCCAGAAGGATGGAGGGTTTTTTTATGGTGATTCCGTGATCAGGCCTAATCCCCGGCTGGCACCTCGACCACCAGAACCGGAATTGAACTGCGACGAACCACACGCTGTGCCGTGTCGCCGATGAGCGCCCCCTTCAGGGCACCGTGCCCATGCTTGCCCATGACGATAAGGTCATACTGTTCCTGTTTTGCCTTGTTCAGGATGACTTCCACCGGTTCCCCCATTTCCACGGCGATGTCGTAGGTCACGTAGGCCTCATTGTCGCTCTGGTCTGACGGGTTGTCCTGACAGAACGCCTGGACATTTTCTATAACGCTAACGTCCTCCCGCTTCCGCTGCAGGAGGAGGTTCCGCGCCTCCTCCAGGTTGCGGTTTTTGATTTCGTCCCAAAGGGGTTCATTGATGTATCCCACCAGGTACTTTTCAAAATCGTGGGCCTCAACCACATGCAGGACGGTTAACCGGGCATTGTGCCGATGCGCGATGCTTGCGGCATAGGGAAAAGCGTACCGCCCGCTCTCGGAGAGGTCCGTGGTGTAGAGGATTTTCCGGTACTCGATCTTGGATATACGGCTCTCAATCATCTCGTTTTTTCCGCGTTGAAGTCGAGGTTAATCAGGCTGCCGGCTTCTTTTTGAACCAGTCGAGCCAGATCCCGCTCAGGAACCACGAATAGGCCCAGGTGCCGATCAGCACCAGCACGAAGACAATGGCGATGTCGGTCGCGCTTCCGTTCAGCGAAAATGCCGGCACATAGCCGAAGATGAATGGACCCAGGTAGAGAAACTTGGCGAATTTAAAGGCGGTGAACGCGGTCTTCCACATGTTTGCCTTGGCGATGGTCGCCCCGGCAAATGCCGCGATACATACCGGCGGTGTGATGTTCGAGTCCTGGGAGAGCCAGTAAACGATCATGTGGGCAGCGATCTCGTTCACACCCAGGTGGGTCAGGGCCGGGACCGCCACTACCGCGGTGATCAGGTAGGCGGCGGTCACGGGCACGCCCATCCCCAGCACCAGCGAAGCCAGTGCGATCAGCAGTATGGTCAGGAACAGCTTGCCATCCGCCAGCTCGATCACGATGTCCGCGAAGGTGAGGATCAGACCGCTGTAGGTCAGCACCCCGATGATGATGCCGATGACGCCGACCGTGGCCCCGATCTTCAGGCTGTTGACCGCACCGTCGCGGGACGCCTCCATAAACTCCTTGGGTCCGATGCGCGTGTCCTTGCGGAACCAGCTGACGACGATACAGGCGACGAGGCCAAGGATCGCCGAGTAGCCGGGAGAGTAGCCTGCCAGCATGAAAATGGTGATGACCACCAGGGGAAGAGTGTAAAACCACTCCCGCTTCAGGATCTCCATGGCGCTTTCTTTGCTTCTCTCGCCGACGATATTGTGTCGCTTGGCCTCGTAGTGGACCATCACGTAGACGCTGAAGAAATACATCAGGGCCGGGAAGATGGCGACCAGCATGATGTGGGAATAGGGGATACCGGTTAGCTCGGCCATGATGAAGCCGCCGGCGCCCATGATCGGGGGCATGAACATGCCGCCGATGGAGGCTGCTGGTTCGATGCCGCCAGCCACATGGGGTCTGAAGCCCGCCTTCTTCATCATCGGGATGGTAAAGGCGCCGGTGGAAACCGTGTTGGCGATGGCGCTGCCGGATATGGACCCGAACAGGCCGCTGGCGATCACCGAAACCTTGCCCGGACCGCCGATCCGGTGCCCGACGGCGGCAAGGGGAAAGTCGATGAAGAATCGCTCCGCACCGCACTTGGCGAGAAAGGCCCCGAAGATCACGAACAGCAGCACGTAGGTTGCCAGCACGTTGGCCATGATGCCAAACACACCGTCGCTTTTATAGAAAATGCTGGTGGCCAGATCGGGGAAGGTGTCACCGGCGTGGGATATCAGGTCGGGCATGTACTCCCCGTAAACCCCAAAGAGCAGCATGAGGCCGCCGATGATGACAAAAACGGTTCCAACCACACGCCGCGCCAGCTCGATGCCGAGGAGCACACCGACCATGGCGATGGCCTTGTCCAGGTCCGTCTCGATCCCGGCGCGGTAATTGATGGCTTCGAAATTGGCTATCCAGTAGCCAATGCTGCCAATGGAGGCCGCCATGAATATGTAATCAATGATCCTTCCCCACCATCTTTTGGATTTGTAGAGCAGGAATACCAGGATATAGGTGATGATGACATAGACGCCGCGATGATACTGGGTTGCCGTCGGTTCAATGACGGCGGCATAGGAATAGAAAAGGACCAGAAATACCGCCAGGCCATCGAAAACCCACTTTTCCACCCGGTGAAGCTGGTTATACATACTTCCCCCCTCGACTCATCGCTGGCACGAGAATTCGTAACGGGGCCTTTCGGCCCCGTTACCATGGTTGTTATAAAGGGATCAGAGCATGCCCTTTTCTTTCCAGAACCTTTCCGCACCCGGGTGCAACGGTGTGACGATACCATTGACACCGGTCTTGATGGCCATGTGTTTGAAGGTCTTTTTCTGGGCCTTCATATGGGCCAGTCCTTCGTCGGTGTAGATCTTCGACAGCAGGTCATACACGATATCAGCCGACACCTTTTTGTTGGCAACCCACAGGGCGGAATCCTGGAAGGAGGGCGTTTCGGTATCCACGCCTTTGTAGGTCCCGGCCGGGACGGACAGCTTCGAAAAGTAGGGATAACTGTCGTAAAAACCGCTGTCCGTGGCATCCTTGCCCAGGTTCACCATTTCAATGTCGTTGGTCTGGGCGGCCATGATCACGGCGCCGCTGGGGAAGGCGGTGAAAAGCCAGAAGGCATCCAGCTGGTTGTTGCCGAAGGCCGCCGCAGCGTCGTTATATCCCATGGCGTTGCGCTCGATCTTGTCCCAGACGCCCATATGGGTGAAGAAAAGTTCGCAGTTGGCGAAAGCACCGGAACCGGCGTTGCCTACACCCACTTTCTTACCGACGAGATCCTTGGTGCTCTTGATGCCTGATCCCTGGCGTACCACCAGCTGTGCCGGAGCGCCGTAGAGAAAGGAAACCGCCATTACATCCTCATACTTGGATGGATCGTTCTTCAGGCGGCCATTTCGACCAAGATACACGTGCCCGGAATAGACCACCCCGAAATGCATCTTGCCCTTGTCGACCTTGCGCAGATTTTCCACCGAACCGGCCGACGACTGTGCTTTTACACTGTAGTCCTTTGATTCCTTGACCGGGTCATAGGTCTGGACCGCATTTGCCACGACCTGGAAGGTACCGCCGGCCGGGCCGCCGCCAAATACGATACGCTTGGCGGCAAGGGATGCAGTGGGAGCCGCAACAGCCGTGGCCAGCAGTGCCACGCCTGCGATTAAAGTGCTGCGTTTCATTTTCATCTGGAAATCTCCTGATTGGTGAATAATCGTTTTAAATTTCTTCTATTTTATGATGTTACGGTAACCCCGGAAGTAGGAAGCCACCTGAAGTTCCGACGGCTCATACCACATGGGGCAGACCTTTACTAAGGTTGTACCGCCCTCCTGGCGAATCATTTCAAACAGATTACTGAAAACAGAACCACAAAAAATATTTGATTGCTCTTGCCGGTACGGAACCCGGACCCTGTGACCGTCCGTCAGAATCCACGGGATGATACCTGTTCCGGCTGTGCCTCCTGGGCGGTACTGTGACCGTTGTGTGACAATAGCTCAAAAAACACGTCATTTCCAGAAGTTGCTGGGACCCTGTGGTGGCCTGCTCAGGATTTCGACGGTCGGGGTGCCGGAGAACCCGGTCTGATACAATTGGCGTTTTTTCGTCCCTGGCAGGCCTGATCCGGAGCAACAGCCTTATGTCCGCACAAGTGATAAAACCTGGAA
>JAHEHQ010000026.1:0-8031 GCA_024644505.1 Gammaproteobacteria bacterium | reverse complement strand
TCAGGATTTCGACGGTCGGGGTGCCGGAGAACCCGGTCTGATACAATTGGCGTTTTTTCGTCCCTGGCAGGCCTGATCCGGAGCAACAGCCTTATGTCCGCACAAGTGATAAAACCTGGAAAATTCGTTTCTCTGACCTACAGCATCGCCGACACGGACGGCAATCTTTTGGAGCAGAACGACATTCCGGTGAGTTATGTTCATGGTGGAGACACCGAGTTGATCGGCGGTATGGACAGGGCGGTGGCCGGAAAGGCGGCCGGGGACACAATAGAGATGAGGGTCCCGCCGGAAGACGGCTTCGGACCCCACGACCCTTCGCTCACGTTCGTAGACGATATCGAAAATGTGCCGCCCCAGTTTCGCCGCGTCGGAGCCGAAGTGCAGATGCAGAACGAGGCCGGAGAGGCGAAGACCTTCCAGGTCACCCGTTTGGAGGACGGAAAGCTGACCGTCGACGGCAATCACCCGCTGGCGGGCAAGACCCTCATCGTCAGGGTAAAGATCCTCGAGGTTCGTGACGCCACAATGGAGGATATGAGCCCATCGGGCTCGGGTTGCACGCTGAACTGAAGGTCCATGCCCACCCATTTTACAGGAGACCGGAACACACCAATGAAACTGGGAGTCGTTATTCTCGCCGCCGGCCAGGGAACGCGGATGAAATCCGATCTTCCCAAAGTGCTGCATCCCCTGGCTGACCGCCCCCTGCTCGGGCATGTCATTGCCACCGCAAGACAGCTGGAGGCCGCCCGAATCGCGGTGGTATACGGTCATGGAGGTGACCGGGTGCCCCGGGCCTTCGCCGACTCCGATCTCATCTGGGTCGAGCAGGCTGAGCAGCTGGGTACTGGCCATGCGGTACAGCAGGCCATGCCCGCCATGTCGGACATGGACCAGGTGCTGGTGCTCTACGGTGATGTGCCCCTGACGTCGGCGGAGACCCTGCGGGGCCTGATGGGGGCCGCAGAAGGCGGCAGTCTGGCCTTGTTGACAGTCGATCTGGATGATCCCCACGGATACGGCCGTATCATCCGTGATGACGCTGACGGCAGGGTGCTCCGGATCGTGGAGCAAAAGGACGCGTCGGCGGCGGAACTGGCGATCCGCGAGATCAACACGGGGATCCTTGTCGCCAGCCGCGAAAGGCTGGATTCCTGGCTGGGCGCGCTGGAGAACACAAATGCTCAGGGTGAGTACTACCTCACCGATATTGTCGCGATGGCCGTGGCCGAGGGTGTCTCCGTGCAGTCGACCCAGCCTGGGGACAGGTTCGAGGTCATGGGGGTCAATGACCGCCGTCAGCTGTCACAACTGGAGCGCCGCTATCAGTACCTGGCGGCCGACAGGCTGATGCGGCAGGGGGTTGCCCTGCGGGACCCCGCCCGGTTCGACCTGCGAGGCACGCTGACGGCCGGGCAGGACGTGGAGATCGATGTCAACGTCCTGATCGAGGGTGATGTCCGGTTGGGCAGCAACGTTCGCATAGGTCCCAACACGGTGATTCGCAACAGTCGTATCGGCGACGATGTAGAGATCTTCGCGAACTGTGTCATCGAGGATGCGCAGGTGGGGGACGGGGGGCGAATCGGCCCCTTCTCAAGGCTGCGTCCCCAGACCGAGCTGGCGGACCAGGTTCATGTGGGCAATTTCGTGGAGATCAAGAAATCCACGGTGGCCCATGGCAGCAAGATCAACCATCTGGCTTATGTGGGGGACACCAGCATCGGCAAGGCGGTGAACATCGGTGCCGGCACCATCACCTGCAACTATGATGGGGCCAACAAGTTCCGCACCGTCATCGGTGATGATGTTTTCATCGGTTCGGACACCCAGCTGGTAGCTCCGGTGGAGGTGGGCGCCGGGGCCACCGTGGGTGCCGGGTCGACCATAACCCGGGACGTGCCCGAAAACGCCCTGGCCTTGAGCCGGGTGAAGCAGGCCAATATCGGCGGCTGGGAGCGGCCGAGAAAAAAGAGGCAGGAGTGATTTGTTCGGGATCGGTGTTTCAGAACCCTTAATCGATTCGTTCGATATCGATATGGTGAGGTTTCGAAAGTCCGGCGTGGCGATAGTGTTTTAAAAGGCCATGGGTAACTTATCCAATGACCGCCGGCAGCATGGATGCTGCCGCCGAGCGTACAGGGAGGTATTCACAGCGTGTCATGGGATGAGTTATCCATGGCCTCTGCCCCGGCTCGTTGACAACTAGCAAACTTTAAAACAGGCAAATTGAGATATGTGTGGAATAGTAGGTGCCATTGCACAGCGTGAGGTCATGCCCATCCTGATGGAGGGGCTCAGGCGTCTCGAATACCGGGGTTACGACTCTGCGGGAATCGCCATCCGGGATGCCTCCGCCCATCTGCAGCGGATCCGGTCCGTGGGCAAGGTGGCCTCCCTACAGGAGCTGTTGGACAAGACCGAAATCTCCGGCGACCTGGGGATCGCCCACACCCGGTGGGCAACCCACGGCATGCCGGCGGAACGCAACGCCCATCCCCACATGAGCGGTGAGCAGGTGGCGGTGGTGCACAACGGCATCATAGAGAACCACCGGGAACTCCGTGAGCAGCTGACCGCCGCCGGTTACCGTTTTTCATCGGAAACCGACACCGAGGTGATCGTTCATCTGTTGGCCAGCGAGCTGAAGAACACCCCCGATCTGCTGCAGGCGGTGCGTGCCACCACGGCGCGCCTGGTAGGGGCCTATGCCCTGGCCGTGGTGACGCCCGATGATCCCGACCGCCTGGTGGTCGCCAGGGTCGGCAGTCCTCTGGTGGTGGGCGTGGGTGACAAGGAAAATTTCATCGCTTCCGATGTCTTCGCGCTGCTGCCGGTGACCCAGCGCTTCATGTTTCTCGAGGAAGGGGACGTGGCCGAGATCCGGCGGGACCGGATCCGGGTGTTCGACGAACAGGGGGAGCAGGTGGAGCGCCCCGTCCGGGCCTCCCAGCTGGCGGCCACCACCGCCGACAAGGGCCCATACAACCATTACATGTTGAAGGAGATCCATGAGCAGCCGTCGGTGATCGCCGAAACCCTGGAAGGCCGCATTCACAGGGGCAGGCTGCTGGAGGAGAGCTTTGGCCACGAGGCCAAGCGCCTGCTGGATGAGACGCGCGCAGTCCATATCATCGCCTGCGGTACAAGCTATCACGCAGGGCTGGTTTGCAGGTACTGGCTGGAGGAAAGCGGCATCCCCTGCTCCGTGGAAGTGGCAAGTGAATACCGCTACCGCAAGGTGGTGGTGTTGCCCGGTACCCTGTTCATCACCATCTCCCAGTCCGGGGAGACTGCAGATTCCCTGGCGGCCCTGCGCAAGGCCCGGGAGGCCGGTTACCTGGGCAGCCTGACGGTCTGCAACGTGCCGGAAAGCTCTCTGGTGCGCGAGTCCGATGTCGCGTTGATGACCCGCGCCGGTCCCGAGATCGGGGTTGCTTCAACAAAGGCCTTCACCACCCAGTTGGTGGCGCTGCGCCTCCTGACCCTGGCCCTGGCACGTCGTAACGGTCAGACGCCGGAGCAGCAGAAAAGATATGTGGATGAGCTGCACGCCCTGCCCCGCCAGGTCGAGGTGGCGCTCGAGATGAGCGATGACATCCGGGCGATGGCACAGGCCTTTGGCGAGAAGCAGCATGCCCTGTTTCTCGGCCGTGGCCCCTTTTATCCCATCGCGCTGGAGGGGGCCCTGAAACTCAAGGAGATCTCCTATATCCATGCCGAGGCCTACCCCGCCGGGGAGCTCAAACATGGTCCTCTGGCGCTGGTGGACGCGGAGATGCCGGTGGTGTGCGCCCTGCCCGACGACCCGCTGCTGGAAAAGGTGCTCTCCAATCTCCAGGAGGTCCGTGCCAGGGAGGGCGAGCTGTTCCTGTTCAGCGACAAGAACGTGAAGATCGACCTGGACAACTACCAGAATCTCACCCTGGACGACATCTATCCCTCTACGGCACCCATCGTCTACACCATCCCCCTGCAGTTGCTCGCTTATCATGTGGCGGTGCTCAGGGGTACCGATGTCGATCAGCCCAGGAACCTGGCCAAGTCGGTTACTGTCGAGTGATATCAGACCGAAGCTCGGGGCGTTCTGATATTGTTATCAGAGCGGTCCTGGGTTCTCTGCTTCGGTTGGTGATCACCTTGAATTGGCTTTACCGATACTCTCGTCTGCCCGCCAAATTCGGTAACGGACCTCGAAACCATTTGGTACATATACGACGACGGGCAGCTTGCTGTTGTAGCGCAACAGGAAGCCTTCCCCCCGGACGGCTACGAATCGCTCGGTCTTTTCCTCCCCCGGAGGACAGGCCATTCTGGTTGATGCCGCAATATCCGACGCCTCCAGCACGAAGTAGGGATAACCCCAACCCTGTGCCACCTTTCTCTCCAGGCGTCCGCCCAGCCAGGTCTGGTTGCAGTCCGCAGCCATGGTCTTTCCCGCCATGATCTCGATCTTGCGGTCGGCATCATTCTCCGCGGGGGGAACATTGAACACCATCCGGTTGAATCCTGCCTCCGGGGCGGGATAGGGTTTCATGTTGTCCCGCGCGTCCCCTGCGGCGGCGCCAAGGGGAATCAAGAGTATCAAAGCTGTTATTTTTTTCATGGGTCTGTAGCCAGGGTCGGAATGCCATTCACTTCCGTGACATAGATGACCTTGTTGTTGACGCTGTAAAGCGATTTCGGAAAAGGGCTGCCTGTCGGCCCTTGCTTCACGACCCGATGTGACAGGTGGCCGCGGATATCGGCATGCAACTGCTCCAGCGTATCGATCCTGCCATGGGCCCTGCCCTTCTGGTACTGCTGGATCTCCGCCATCTTGTATCCGACGACGATGCCGATGGGGCCGGTGATCAGGAAGGTTACAACGATTGCGAAAAACATTTTCACGGCGGGTTACCGGGATGCATCCAGAGGGTGCTTCGGCATGGCTATGGCCCTGCCGTGCACCTGGTTGGAAGGGCCTCGGTCGCTGGATATCCGCAGACTGTTAACAGGCCCTAGGGTAGCGCCATTATCCAGGGGTTGCCGCGGCGTGCCAACAAGTTTCAAGGGAATACATCCGCAGGCCCATGATCCACGGAGGCAAAGGGTACCCGGGGTTAGGGTTCCCCGGTATGGCAAGGACTACTGCTGAAACTGTGAAACCAGATCCTGAACGTTGACCAGCTCTTTCTTCAGCTTGCGGCGGTTCGGCTTCTTATCTTCCTTCTTCAGCAGCTTCAGAATCTGCTGCTCTATTTCCCGGCACTGTTGAACAAAAGATTTCACCTCCTTGTTCTGGCCACATCCCTCCAGTGTGGCCATATCCAGATGGTAGTTCAGCTCTGCAATAATCTTCTGGGACTTCATTGGATACCCGACCTCGTCAATACTGCTTTCCCAAATCCAATTTTAGACACTATAACTCAATTGTAACATTAATGTTACAAATAATTCCCTGTGTTATGCCTGGAAAATATAAAATATGATTTTTAATCAATAAGATAAAAACATGGGCGTGGATGTTACAAGCGGCCGGATCTGCAACACTGCCGGACCGGAAACCGGAAACCGGAAACCGGAAACCGGGGGGTCAGAAGATTGGTTCTGAGAAGGACCTCAGGTGATAGGAGACAAGAATCCCCCGCTCTCCGTTTTTCTTCGCAGCAAGGGGCAGATCGGATCCGTCCAGCACCGCGGTAAGCAGGTTCACGATGACATCCCCGGGTGCAGCCGTCGAATCGGTCTGCCGCAGCCCTTCCCTGACATGGTCGATGAGGGAGTCGTCAACCGTTAGTTGAATTTCAAGCGTCTGCGGCATGGGGACACCCCTTTAACATTACAAAATGTTAATAAAACGGAAATCTCCCGTTAAGGCAATGCGAATTATCTTGTGACATGACGCAAACACTATTTATCGGAGGTCGTAACATGTCCAGGAGATCATCAGCACCAACTTTGAACAAGCCAGCCGGAACTATTGGGCAAGTTTTCGGGAGCAGGCCCAAGGCCGTCGTATTGGCAGTGGCGATAGCCCTGACGGGTGTCACCGGACTGGTCGCGGCCCATGCCGTATCGCAAACCCAGTCTTCATCAGCGGCTGCGACCATGCAGGTGCCGGGCAGTTTTGCGGAACTGGTCGAGGACATAAAGCCCGCCGTGGTCAATGTTACGGTCAAGGGCGGAGCGTCCGGCCCGAAAGGCCGCAACTTCCAGGGGTTGGATATCCCCGATGGCATAATGCCCAGGGATTTTCTCGAACGATTCTTTGGCAAGGAATCCAGGTCCCCCGGTTCCGGCGGCCGGATGCCCAGGACCCAGGGGTTGGGTTCCGGGTTCATCGTCAGCCCGGATGGGTACATAGTGACCAGCCATCACGTGGTACAGCATGCAGAAGAGATCAGCGTGGTCCTCAACGACGGTCGAAAACTCACCGCAACGCTGAGGGGCACCGATCCGAAGACAGACCTCGCGGTTCTCAAGGTAACCGCCGATGACCCCCTTCCCTTCGTCGATTTCGGAGACTCGGATGCCGCCCGGCCGGGCGACTGGATTCTGGCAATAGGAAACCCCTTCGGGCTGGGCGGGACCGTAACCACGGGCATAGTTTCCGCCCGGGGCAGGGATATCCAGTCCGGGCCCTACGACGACTATCTCCAGATCGATGCGCCCATCAACCGCGGCAACTCCGGTGGACCGCTTTTTGACTTGAACGGTAAGGTCATCGGTGTGAATACCGCGATCTTCTCGCCTACCGGCGGCAACGTGGGGATCGGTTTCGCCGTTCCCGCGGCCCAGGCCCGGGCCGTGGTCCAACAATTAATGAGCAACGGCCAGGTGGAACGGGGTTGGCTGGGGGTGCAGATCCAGGGTGTCACCCAAGAACTGGCAGAGAGTCTCGATCTTCCGGAGACGAAAGGGGCATTGGTTGCGAGGGTAGTCGACGGGTCTCCCGCATCCGGTGCGGGGATTAGAACGGGTGATGTGATCGTGATATTCGATAACAGGGACGTGGGTGAAGCCAAGGATCTCTCCCACATGGTGGCGGGTATCTCCGCCGGGCAGAAGGTGGAAGTCATGGTATGGCGGGATGGAAAACAGAAACGCCTGGAGGTCTCAATCGGTCATGCGGAAGCCGCCAGCGCAGCTGTCGGGAGCCCTGTAAAGAAGCCTTCTGACGGAAGACTGGGGCTGTCACCGGCACCCATGACGCCCGGGATCCGTGCTCGCTATCAGGTAGGTGAGGAGGTCAGTGGATCCGTGGTGGTGGGTGTCGAAAGACACTAAAAAGGTGGTGCTCCTGATAAACAGGCGGGGTGATCAGTGGGTTGTGCCGGTGGCACTGGGTTAAACCGACGCGAGTCGGTGCGGCAGGTCCTGACAGGCCTGCCGCACCGGGTTGGGAATGGGTCAGCCTACGGCCTGCTGATGCTGATAGCGACGGATGATTTCCGCCATCTGGTCCTTGAGCAGGAGTTTTTCTTTCTTCTTGGTATGCAGGGTGTCGTCTGACAAGGGGATGACCCCGATATCCGCCTTGTCAACTTCCTTGTTGAGTTCCCGATGACGTTCATACATGGTTTTGAACTCATCATCCTCAACCAGTAGCTTCTCGACAATGTCCTGACAGTCACTGAACATCGCTTTCCTCCGCATTTTCAAAAGTAGATCGGAAACCGGGTCGTGCCGCACATGACGCGGCGCTCCCAACACCCTACGACAACTCCGGGGTGTCTGTCACCCCGGCCGGGCAAAAAAACCGTCACGCAGCCCCTAAGGGCTCGCGAAATAATAACTCCCTGTTTTGGGACGCCGATCCATCCCGCCTGGATGCGTTGCGAAAACTTGAAAGATTATGAATATTCCTGCGTTTCCGCGCCTTGCCAGACGGGGGTCTCGACGCCCCAGATTCATGGACTTATTATTTCGCGAGCCCTAAGCCTAATGGGGGCGGCAAGGTCGGCACACCTGGGACATCATGATATTCTTAAAGGATGTGTATGATCTGTCCGATACCGGCAGATAGGGGAATCAGAATCTATGGAT
>JAHEHQ010000281.1 GCA_024644505.1 Gammaproteobacteria bacterium | reverse complement strand
TCAAACACCCTGTAGAAATTTTTGTTGCGCATTAGGAACGCGGAATGCAATTGGAAAACGGAGGGGGCGTAAGACCGGCCGGCAACGTCTTAATAACGTCTTAATGAAGTGAATATCGACAATGAGTAAGAAAGCAGGAGTGCTTGCGAAAAAGCTTGTCTCAGCCATTTTATTTGCCGCTTTGGCATGGTATTTGGCCAGGGTGGTACCCACTGTGGAAATTGCCTGGGTGAGCGCCATTCTGGTCCTGACCATCTATCTTTTTGTATTCGAAATAGTGAGTGTGGATGTTACGGCGGCCACTGTCATGGTTTTGTTGGGATTGACGTCGCTGCTCGCCCCCGTCATGGGCCTCGAACAGGGACTGGTGGACAACAGACATCTGTTCGACGGCTTTTCCTCGAACGCGGTTATCTCCATTATTGCGGTCATGATCATTGGTGCCGGACTCGACAGGACCGGCATCATGAGCAAGGTCGCCGCGTTCATTCTGAGAATGGGTGGAGTCGCCGAGGCACGCATCATACCGATCATCTCCGCCACCGTGGGTTTCATCTCCTCCTTTATGCAGAACGTGGGAGCTGCGGCGCTCTTCCTCCCGGTGGTTTCCCGTATTTCCGCGCGCTCCGGTCTGCCCATGTCCCGCCTGCTGATGCCAATGGGTTTTACCGCCATTCTCGGCGGCACCATGACCATGGTGGGTTCAAGCCCGCTCATTCTTCTGAATGATCTTATTCTTACCTCAAACCGGGCGCTGCCGGCTGACCAGCACATGGAGACCTGGCATCTTTTTTCAGTGACTCCGATAGGTGTGGCGCTGGTCGCCACGGGTATCATCTACTTTGTACTGGCCGGACGTTTCGTGCTGCCAACGATCGAAGGTGGGAGCAGCACCAGCGGGTCAGCGACGTTGGAATATTTTCATGACCTCTACGGGCTGCAACCCTCTCTGGTAGAGGTAGTCGTTCCCGAAGACAGTCCCCTCATCGGGAAGATGCTGGGGAGAGTCGAGAGCGATTACAGCGTCCGCGCCATCGGAATGAAGCGCAGCGGCGAAGCCAGCCGGGTGGGGCCAGGGTCTCTCGCTTACGACACCGAGATCGAAGCTGGCATGGTGCTGGGTATTATCGCAAGCAAAATACATATCGAAACGCTGGTCAGTAAATACCAGTTGAAAAAGCGCTCCAAATTGCGAAGTTTTTCCGAGGCGCTGGCCCCCACCAAAGCGGGTATAGCGGAGGTGGTGATCCCGCCCGGATCGAGACTGATCGGCAAGAGCGCAAAGGAGATATGGCTCAGAAAAACCTACGGTCTGAGTATGATCGCGCTTCACCGGGGTGGGGAGACGCTGCGCAGCGGTGACAATATTCGGAGCATGCCGTTCCAGGCCGGCGATACCCTGGTGGCACATACCACCTGGAACAATCTGACGCGGCTCGGTAAAGACCGTAATTTCGTCATAGTCACCACCGAGTATCCAAGGGAAGAGGAACCTCGGCCAAACAAGATACTACCGGCCGCGATTTTCTTTTCTCTCGCTCTCTTTATGGTCCTTTTTACTGATATCCGGCTCTCCGTGGCGCTGCTGACCGGCGACATGGGCATGGTGCTCTCAGGGGTGTTGAGTATCGAGGAAGCCTACGAAGCGGTGAGCTGGAAGACGGTATTTCTGCTTGCCTCTCTCATCCCGCTGGGACTGGCAGTGGAAACATCCGGCACTGCAAAATGGATCGCCGAACAGGTCCTGTCGGTTGTGGGTGATATGCCGATATGGGTGATTCAGGCTTCGGTCGCCGTACTGGCCACCTTCTTCACGCTCGTCATGTCCAATGTCGGCGCCACTGTACTTTTGGTACCCCTGGCAGTCAACATCGCCATCGGCGCCGGAGCAAATCCGGCGGTATTTGCCCTGACGGTGGCCATCGCCACCTCCAATTCCTTCCTGATTCCCACACATCAGGTCAACGCCTTGATCATGGGCCCGGCGGGTTACCGGGTGACTGACTTCATGAAAGCAGGAAGTATCATGACCCTGTTGTTTCTGATCGTGATGATGGTGGTGATGAGCCTGGTTTTTTAATCGCTCCTAAAAGGGTACACTTTTTCCGGTTTCCGAAGTCGAGTCAGCTGTCAGGTTGCAATGTGGCAGCTTCTCCTTAGTCGACTAAAATGCCTGCATATGCTTGGCGTTTTCCGACCGCATTTCGCGTTCAAGCGTCAATCGCCGACGGAGCAAATGGATAAAGTACCCGAATGGTCTCCCTAAAGCATTCCGCCAACAAACCTCCAATGTCCCGGATGGCCGCAGCCGCGCTTGTTCTGGCCGTCCTAACCATCCTGGTCGTGGTGATGTCTTCCGCAGGTTTTCGCATGGAGTGGTGGGGGTATGGCAGTTCAGTGATCATACTGCGCGTTGCGGCCTTCATCGGTGCGACAGCGACCGTTTTTTCCATTCTCGGAATTCATGCGGCACGGCCGGGCAGGACCCGGCGTGGCATCTTCATCAGTATATTGGCACTGCTCATCGTTGGGCCGACCCTGGTTATGCCGCTCTACTGGAGTTATTCGAAATTCAAACTACCGCCTATTCAAGACATTTCCACGGATCTGGAGAATCCCCCCGAATACTGGGATGCCCCCACCTCCAGGCTCTATCCGGGTCCGAAAGTTGCCCGGCAGCAAAGGGAGGCCTACCCGGATATCCAGCCCATTGTGTTGCACGAACCGATAGAATGGTTGTTCGGCCAAGTCGTCAATCTGGTTGAGTCAAGGGGATGGGATCTGGTAGCGGCAGACTCCGAAGAAAAAAGGGTTGAGGCGACGGTTACCACCTTTTGGTACGGGTTCAAGGACGATGTGGTGATCCGCTTGACCGAGTTGGATTCCGGAGTCAGGGTGGACATGCGTTCAACTTCCCGCTTCGGGTCCGGCGGTGACGGCGGCACCAATGCGAATCGCATTCGGGCATTTCTCGCTGCACTGCAGGAACAAACGGTACAGTAATCCCGGATCACCGGCATACCAACTGCCATTTCAGGGAATCCCTGACCCGGCTACTCGCAGACCCTGATCAAATCATTTGGACTGTTTGATGAATGCCGATGCGGAATCACCGTGAGCGGTTCCCCGCTATTTATCGGCTATCCTGGTCTCCCCATATTTCCGCCAGGCGCTTATCGCGGCCACAACCGAATCGGTAGTATTTGTAACGCAGGGGATAGTTCTTGTAGTAGTCTTGATGATAACTTTCGTCGCCCTTGATGGGATAGAAAGTAGATGCGGGCAAAATCGGGGTAACCACCTCTTGATCGGGAAATCTCTCTACCACCTTCTTTCGAGACTGCTCAGCCAACAGCTTTTCTGTCTCGTTTCCCACGAAAATGGCGCTCAAATAGCTGTGGCCTTTATCGCAGAACTGCCCCCTCGCATCGAAGGGATCGATGTTGATCCAATAATGTTCCAGTAATCCTTCATAGCTGATTTTATTGGGATCATAAGTGATTTTGACAGCTTCGTAGTGACCTGAATGGTCACCTTTGTATGTTGGATTCTCCAGGGTCCCGCCTGTGAATCCTGATATAACATCAGTTACTCCCTCCACTTTTTCAAAATCTGACTCCATACACCAGAAGCATCCGCCCGCAAAAACCGCTGTGTCTGCAGAGCCGGTCGAAGCATAGGAGACTACACCTGCGAGAATGAAAGAAATCAGCTTCTTTCTCATAATACGTTTCTTCTCCATAATCATTCTCAGATCAAGACAGCTTGTAAAGTTTTGTCATGATCTCTCACCTACAGTCATGAAGTCCTCACATTTTTATAACGATTCCGTTAGCGAAATCGCATCTGCGACCCCCCTCAAATGCCATGAACGCTGGTGGGCTGCTCGGACTAGTGTTAGAAGTCGTTTAGACCTTTTCCTAGATCAGCCGTTCCACGGTCCAGTAGGCCCCGATCAGGGCAATGGCCAGTGAGCCCGGAATGCTCACCCGATTCCGGTACCAATCTCTGTTTCGGCACCAGCCTACAAGGACCAGCGCCAGACCGATCACCGACAACTGCCCCAGTTCCACCCCTACATTGAAGGAGATAAGTGCCGTCACGAACTCCCCT
>JAHEHQ010000280.1 GCA_024644505.1 Gammaproteobacteria bacterium | reverse complement strand
CAGAAAATACATGCCGAGTTCGTTGACCCCGAGGCCGCCTATGCCAATGAGGGTAAACAGCATCAATTCGTGATGCGAGTTCTGGATCCGACGTGTCGCGAATACCCAGCGGATACTGAGCAGGTAGACGGTAAGCAGGCCCAGAGTGAAACCCAGCGCCGCCGATACCAGGTAATGCATTCCCAGGAAGTGGGTCAACAGGAAAAGGGTGCCTGCATCGACCACGAAGGCCACGCCGCTGGCCATGAAATAACGGACGAACTCCCCCGAAACCCGAGAGGTCATGTCATCGAATACCGTCTTCAGGCCGGCTGTGAGTGTTTCCATCGGAATGATCTCTTTTGATCCTCCCCCCCTTAGCGTTTCAACCCAAAAAAACTTTAATTCTCTAAGCGGAACCGATGGCTTTCCTGCCCTTCAGGTACACCTTGCGCCGAAACAGATCCGTGCGCCTGCTGACCACGCGGTCAACGAACAGCATCCCCTCCAGATGATCCATCTCGTGCTGTAAAGCGCGAGCCTCGAAGCCTTCCATTTTGAACTCCAGGATCTTTCCCCGGGGATCCTGCGCCTTCACCTCGAGATGGGTGGCGCGGATCACGTTTCCTGTGTAGTCAGGCACGGACAGACAACCTTCGCGGCCCATCTCATAGCCCTCCCAGTGGGTGATCTCGGGATTGACCAGCACCATATAGCCGTGATTCGGCACCGGTTTACGGGTGTTCGATACGTCGACAATGACAATACGCTGGAAACGGCCGACCTGGGGTGCGGCGATTCCCACGGCGCCGGGGCCTGCCAGCCGGGTTTCCTCCAGGTCGTCGATGAACGACCTGAGTGCATCGTCAAAAACCTCAACCGGGTCCGAGGCCTGTTTCAGGCGCTCGTCAGGTACCTTCAGAATCTCCAACAACGCCATGACCGTCTCAGCCGATCAGGGTCTCGATAGGGGAAACAGCGACATCGATATCCCCGAGGGTTGAAACCGCATTTTCAACCTGCTCCAGGGCAGCATCCGTATATCCCTCAATATTCATGATGTAGACCGGCTTGTCCGAGGAACCCGCAACGTCGGATTCCAGTTCCAGGATATTGAAGCCCACGTTCAGCAATGCCCCGGCAACCTGGGCCACGATACCAGCCCGGTCTGCGCCCAGCACGCGCACCTGTATATTGGGTACCCGATGCTGGTGCAGGCCGCCGGTTATCTTATCGACGTGCAGATGCAGCTTGAGCTCGGATGCAACGGGTGCAAGTATCTGCTCCGCATCGCCCTCACCCGTCACCATCATCATGATGCTGAAATTCGCCCCAAGGCGGATCATTGACGCCTCACCCAGATTCCAGCCGTTCCGGTACAGGGCTTCCGTCACCTTCGCCACGATTCCGGGCCTGTCCTCACCGACCAGCGTCAGCATTTTCCAGTTGTTCATTGTTGATCGTCAATCCATATCAAAGAGGCCATGCGACCGGTTCTCCCGTCCCGGCGATAGGAGAAAAAGCGCTCGGGATCGGAGTGGGTACAATACTCCCCTCCCCCCACAAACGGAACACCGCACTCCGCCAGCCTGTTTGCTGCCAGCTGGTAGATATCCGCCATCCAGCGGCTGTGCCTGCCCGGGACAAAGGCCTGCTCGTCCCCCGGATGGGACTGCAAAAAGGATTCTCTCACTTCACTGCCCACCTCGAAGGCCTCTGGACCGATCGCGGGGCCAAGCCACGCCAGGATCCGGTCCGGGGAGTCACCAAAACTGGCAACCGCAGACTCGATAACCCCCGCCAGAAGACCACGCCAGCCGGCATGAACCGCCGCAACCTGTTTACCGGAACGGTCGCACAAAAGTACCGGCAGGCAATCCGCGGTAAGTACCGCGCAGATCTCACCGGGAGCCGTAGCGGTAACCGCGTCGGCCCGGGGGGCCTGACCTGTCTGGCCGCACATCACGACTTCACAACCATGCACCTGCTGCAGCCACAACGGTTCGCGGGCCAGTCCCAGCCGTTGCATGAGATACGCCCGATTGCGGTGAACCCGGGCCGGCTCGTCACCCACATGATCACCAAGATTAAGGCTTTCATAAGGGGCGGAACTGAAACCACCGGCACGGGTCGTGCTCACCGCCCTGACAATCTTTGGTGCAGGCCATCCGGGGATGATCCAGTTACTCATGCCAGAGCATCCCGCCGCAGCAGTTCCAGAAGATCAGCCATGTCTTCAGGCAGGTCTGCCTGCCACTCCATCCGCTCCCCGCTGACGGGGTGCGCCAGACCAAGTCTGCAGGCGTGCAGGGCCTGTCTCCGAAAGCCGCGCAATCCTTCCCTCAGCGGGATACCCGCACCGGCCGGCAGTCGCGGTCTGCCGCCGTATTGGGGATCACCCAGCAACGGGTGGCGGATGCTGGCCATGTGAACCCTGATCTGATGCGTGCGGCCGGTTTCGAGATTCACCTGCAGAAGCGTGTGCCCCCGAAAACGTTCCAGCACACGATAGCGGGTCACTGACGGTCTGCCGCTTTTCACGACAGCCATCCGGGTCCGGTGCAGCGGGTGACGGCCGATGGGGGCATCCACCATACCGCCGGCGGTCAGGACGCCGACAACAATCGCCCGGTACTCGCGATTTACAGATCTCGCCTGCAAAAGCTCCACCAGCTTCTTGTGGGCGGCGGGTGTGCGCGCCACCACCAACAGGCCGGTGGTGTCCTTGTCCAGGCGGTGTACGATACCGGCCCTTGGCAGCCGAACCAGTTCCGGATCATGATGCAGCAGTGCGTTCTGCAGCGTACCATCGGGATTTCCAGCCGCGGGATGCACCACCAGACCCGCCGGCTTGTTCACCAGGATCAAGGCCTCATCCTGATAAACGATATCCAGGGGGATCGCCTCGGGACGGCACTCCACCCGATCGCCCAGAAGCGCCTGCAAAGCCACGGTCTCCCCGCCGGCCACACGGTTGCGGGGTTTTTTCACCACCTCACCGTCCAATGACACCCGCCCCTCTCTCACCCATTCCTGCAGCCGCGTGCGCGAGAAATCGGGAAACAGGGTGGCCAGCGCCTGATCCAGTCTTTTTCCCGAATGCTGCAGATCAATCCTGGCAATCAGCTGCTCGATTCTGTCACTCAACCCCTCAATTCTCCCAGTTCCCCTTGATTACGGTATAATCGCACAAACCCCAAACGTCAAAGCAACCTTAAGAAACATGGCAAAACCCTCGCGGACCTTAACCCTGTTGTTTAGCCTTTTGCTGGTCTCAGGCTGCGGGCTGCTCCCCGACGTGGAGGATGAGACAAAAGGCTGGAGTGCACAAAGATTTTACAGCGCCGCCTCTACGGCCATGTCCCAGGGAGACTACGAAAAGGCTATCCGGTATTACGAGGGCCTGGAGTCCCGCTACCCGTTCGGCAGCCTGGCCATGCAGTCACAACTGGACGTAGCCTACGCCTACTACAAGAACGATCAGCCCGAAGCGGCCATTGCGGCGGCAAACCGCTTCATCAAACTTCATCCGCGTAATCCCCATATCGACTATGCCTATTACCTCAGGGGCATTGTCAATTTTAACCGAAATATGGGCTTTATCGCCCGCTTTGTTCCTATGGACACCTCACAACGGGACCCGGGATCGGTCAAAAACTCCTTCGACTATCTCAAGGAACTCGTTGTACGTTTTCCGGACAGCAGGTATACGGATGACGCCCGCAGGCGCATGGTCTATCTGCGAAACAATCTGGCGATGCACGAAATCCATGTGGCGCGATATTATCTGAAAAGAGGCGGCTACCTCGCCGCGGCGAACCGTGCAAAAACAGTGATTGAGGATTACCAGCGCACCCCTGCCGTCAAAGAAGCCATGGAGGTCATGATCATCGCCTACGATGAATTGGGAATGACCGAACTCTATAATGACGCGGTCAGGGTACTGGCCCTTAACGAGGCCCGGGGCACTTTCGACGATCTGGATGAAGGAGCTGAGGAAGTATCCCTCGGCAAGCAGGCTTGGGATTTTCTGGAACTGGATGAGAACTGACGCCTAACGACTCAGCGTTGAGCTTTAAAGTAAACTCTTTTTAATTCAAAGGCTTCGGGGGTGCCAGCTTGGTGTAATAGACCGGATC
>JAHEHQ010000279.1 GCA_024644505.1 Gammaproteobacteria bacterium | reverse complement strand
GGAAACCGGCGTTTCTTCCAGATATAGCTGACTAAGCAGAAGCAGATCAGCTCATCAATTCCAACATGCGCTTTCCGATATCAGCCGGGGACCGGACCGTAGCCACGTTGGCAGCTTCCAGTGCCGCGAACTTTCCGTCCGCTGTTCCCTTGCCGCCGCTGACGATGGCGCCGGCATGCCCCATACGCTTGCCGGAAGGCGCGGTAACCCCGGCGATATAGGCGACGACCGGCTTGCTCACATGATTCTGGATGTACGCGGCCGCATCTTCCTCCGCGGACCCGCCAATCTCGCCCACCATGACAATACCCTCCGTCTTGGGATCCGCTTCGAACAGTTCCAGACAGTCGATGAAGCTCATGCCGTGGATCGGATCCCCGCCGATGCCGACACAGGTGCTCTGGCCCTGCCCGGTTTTGGAGGTCTGGAATACGGCTTCGTAGGTCAGCGTGCCCGACCGGGAAACAATGCCGATTTTACCCGGCTGATGGATCATGCCCGGCATGATGCCTATCTTGCACTCACCCGGCGTGATGATGCCCGGGCAGTTGGGACCGATGAGCCGGCAGTCGTACTGCTCAAGTGCCGCCTTGACCTTCAGCATGTCCAGCACCGGGATGCCCTCCGTGATACAGGCAATGACCTTGATGCCCGCATCCGCGGCCTCGAGTATGGCGTCCGCGGCAAATGCGGCGGGCACATAGATCATGGTGGCTTCGGCGCCGGCCTGCTTGACGGCATCGTGTACGGTGTTGAACACCGGCAGATCCAGATGTTTCTGCCCGCCCTTGCCCGGCGTTACGCCTCCCACCATGTTGGTGCCGTAGGCGATGGCCTGCTCGGTGTGGAAGGTACCCTGTTTTCCGGTGAAACCCTGGCATATGACCCGGGTGTCTTTATCTATAAGAATACTCACGATATTTTTCCTAAGCTCCTGTTCAACCCTTGGCGGCAGCAACAACCTGCTGTGCTGCTTCGGTGAGATCGGCGGCCGTGGTGAGGGCCAGGCCGCTGGCGGCCAGTTTCTCCAGTCCCTCTACCGCTTTGGTGCCCTCCAGGCGCACCACCACGGGAACCTGGATATCCACCTCTTGTACTGCCTGGATAATGCCCTCCGCGATCAGATCGCAGCGTACGATGCCACCAAAGATATTCACCAGCACGGCACGCACCTTATCGTCGGAGAGAATGAGCTTGAAAGCCTCTGCCACCCGCTCCGCCGTGGTGTTGCCACCCACATCCAGGAAATTGGCCGGGGTTCCGCCCTGCAACTGAACCAGATCCATGGTCGCCATCGCCAGCCCGGCGCCGTTGACCATGCAACCGATATTACCGTCCAGGGTGATGTAGTTCAGATCGTGTTCCGCGGCGGCCGCCTCCCGCTCGTCCTCCTGGCTGATATCGCGCATTGCCATGAGATCGGCCTGACGGAAAAAGGCGTTGGCATCCAGGTTAATCTTGGCATCCAGGGCGATCAGGTTGCCCTGCTTTGTCACCACCAGCGGGTTGATCTCGACGAGGCTGGCATCGGATTCGATGAACAGGTTGTAAAGCCCGTTCATGAACTTCTGAAACTCCCTCACCTGGGTACCCTCGAGCCCCAGTTCAAAGGCCATCCTGCGGCACTGATATCCCTGCAGGCTCGCCACCGGGTCTATGTGGATGGTGCAGATCTTCTCCGGTGTCTCTTCTGCCACTTCCTCGATATTCATGCCCCCGGCGCTCGAACCCATGAACAGGATGCGTTTTTCCGCCCGATCGATAAGCGCGCTGAGATAGAGTTCGCGATCTATATCGGTCGTCTCTTCGATAAGAAGCGTCTTGATGGGCAATCCGGGTTCACCGGTCTGCTTGGTGACCAGACGGCTGCCGAGCAGGCGATTGGCCTCCTCTTCGACCCGGTCGAGGCTGTCCACGAGGACCACACCACCGGCCTTGCCGCGGCCGCCGGCATGCACCTGGGCCTTGACCACCCATCTTGCCCCCCCCAGCGCCTGCGCCGCCTCCCGGGCATCGGAAACACTGCAGGCCGGTTTGCCCTCAGGCACCGGGATCCCCTGTTTTGCAAATAATTGTTTGGATTGGTACTCGTGTAGGTTCATTATTTTTGCAACCTGTGCGCTGAAAAAACTATTATTCTCGTCCAATCCCGCGGAAGAATCAAAAAAAATAAATATCTCGATAAGATAAGATTATGAAGGGGGTGATAACGGACAATGGGATTGCGACTTTTTCTGGTTCTGCTGGGAATCTGGGTGATCTACATCGCCGAACCGGACGCCCTGCGGTTTGAGGGCAGGTACTTCTGCTGCCCGGAACACCGGGACGGCAGGAATAATACCGCCCCGGGTAAAGAGGGGGTTTGACATGGCGATGGCAGATTCTTACCCCATGAGCACCGAGCAGACGGACCGGATACCCGCAGCCTCCCAGGAAAGCAACTGGCCCCCGCTCTATTTCTTCTTCGCCTACCGCCTGATCATATCGATATTGCTGCTTGTGCTTTTTTTTACGGATCTCGGCCCGGGTTTTCTGGGGCAGTACGCACCCCGGCTCTACCTGCTCACATCCACAACATACCTCCTCCTGGTTCTTGCGAGCGGCGGGCTGATTCTGTGGAAATATCCTGCGGCAGACACACAGGCCTCGCTGATGGTGCTTGTCGATATCGCGGCCATCATCCTGATGCTGCCCACCTGCGGCGGCGTGCAAAGCGGCCTGGGCACCCTGCTGGCGTTGTCCATAGTCGCCGGCAGCCTGATTATCTCGGGCCCGACGGCGCTGCTGCTGGCGGCAGTGGCCACTTTAACGCTCCTTACTCAGCAGGTAGTCACCGGTATGATGCTGGGCAGCGCCTTTTCGGCCTACCCACAGGCGGGGCTGCTCGGCAGCTCGTTTTTTGCCATCGCCATTCTCGCCCATGTCCTTTCCAAAAGGCTGTCGCGCAGCGAACGCCTGGTCAGCCAGCAGGAGCTGGACCTCGCCAACCTGGCCCAACTCAATGAATATGTCATCCAGCACATGCAGACCGGTATCCTGGTGGTGGACCAGGATGAAAGGATCCGACTGATGAACGAGTCCGCCTGGTTTCTTCTGGGCATGCCCGATGCCCGGGCGGACAGCCCGCTGGATGAGGCCTCTCCCGAACTGGCGCGACAGCTCGCAGATCAGAAAACAGCTGCAGAGACCCGCCCGTTCATACTGAAGCCCGCTTCCGCGGGTCGCGAGCTGCAGGGGGGCTTTTCCCGCCTTGGAAAGGCCGGCAGCGGTGGAAGCGTCATATTTCTGGAAGACTCGGCGTCGGTCACCCAGCGGGCACAACAGATGAAACTGGCTTCCCTTGGGCGTCTCACCGCCAGCATCGCCCACGAGATCCGTAACCCCCTGGGGGCGATCAGCCACGCCGGGCAGCTGCTCAGGGAAACCACCGGTCTGGACGCTGCCGACCAGCGGCTGGTCGAAATCATTCATGGCAATTCCGAACGGGTAAACCAGATCATCGAGAATGTCCTGCAACTCTCCAGACGTAATCAGGCTCACCTCGAGCAGATCGATCTGTTGCCCTGGCTGGAGAATCTCAAGGAAAACCTGTCCCGCGCCGACCAAATATCTGCCGGTCAGTTGGAGATACAGGTTCTGCCGGAAAATACCCGGGTCAGGGCAGACCCAAGCCAACTGCAACAGATCATCGTTAATCTGTGCGAGAATTCCGTGAGACATTTCGACCGGGAACCGTCTGAACTCAGGATCCGTATCAACGGCGGTGTGACCCGGGAGTCGGGAGGACCCTTTTTGGAAGTTATCGACAATGGCCCGGGCATCCCGCCGGACTTATTGCGCCAGGTGTTCGAGCCCTTTTTTACCACACGTAATGCCGGCACGGGGTTGGGGCTTTACATCGCCAAGGAGTTGAGCGAGTCCAACAGGCTGAGCCTGGAGCATATCGCCCCCCCATCGGGCGGTTGCTGCTTTCGCCTGGCTTTCCCCGCATGGCAGGCCGGAGGACTGTAGGCCCTAAGATGAGCAACCCGCTCGCATTGATCGTCGACGATGAGCCGGACATCCGGGAACTTCTGGATATCACCCTCGGCAGGATGAATATCGATTCCCTGGCGGCGGCTGATCTCG
>JAHEHQ010000278.1 GCA_024644505.1 Gammaproteobacteria bacterium | reverse complement strand
GCCTGCCCTCAGCGCAATCTTTGGCTCATAAAGCATCTTTTTTCCGCTTCGCCGGTCCTATTTGCCGTCCAGGCAAGGCCTAGATACTGATTTAAGAATAATGTTTATCTTATTGTTTTAAATAGTTTTAGCCATTCGGCCGCTCAGCTGTTAAAATTCGCAGCGGGCTGGCAGCAGTCCTTTACCGGATTCGTTGCATCGGGTCACCCCTGTCGCCTGGTTTGGGAATATCCTTCCAGGGTGGCCTGCAATTTGCGGGTCCAACCGGTATAGCCCGCTGGACTTGAGGGCCTTCGCGGGCATCGAGGGCGGGACCGATACACCAGCTGTTTGTTATGGCAGGAGCGTGTGGCAAAGCTATTTATCAATGACAGCACGAGCGGCGAACGAATTCCCTTCCTGCGCGGGGTGTTGGTGGAATCCCTTGCCCGTGCCGGCCTCTCGTTCCAGGATGCCTACATACTTGCCCAAAGCATCCGCGACAGCCTTGGCAATGAATCCGAGATCGCGATCGAAACGCTCAAACAGCGGGTGTCAGCCGAACTCAGGGAAAACTTCGGCGCATCATTGGCCGAATCCTACGACCAGGGGTCCTCACAGGAAAGAGAGGTCATGGTCCGGACTGAAAACGAAGAGGTCCCTTTTTCGACGGGCATACTCTCGCGCTCACTGCAGGCATGTGCCATCGACCGAGCGGATGCCCTGGAAACCGCCAGGCAGGTACACGAACATCTGCGCCGGGGTGACACCTCGGTCATCGACCATCTCGATCTCAGGCAGATCATCGTCGATCGGCTGAAAGAGCACGGCTCGAAGTCCGCGGCGAATCGTTTTCTCTCCTGGGAACGCTTCAGGGACAGCGGTCTGCCTCTGATCGTGCTCGTTGGCGGCATAACGGGTACAGGCAAGAGCACTCTGACGACTGAACTGGCCTACCAGTTGAATGTCGTCAGGACCCAGTCGACCGACATGATGCGCGAGATCGTCCGCTGTTATCTCCCACCGGAACAGATACCCACGCTGGCCCATTCGAGTTTCGAGGCCTGGCGCGGCCTGGAGAAAGCAGACGGCAAGTCGCCATCGGAGCACGACGAAAAAGAGGTGATCCGCGGTTTCCTCTCGCAGCTCGAGGTGGTCAAGAGCGGGCTGGAGGCGACTATCAATCGGGCAGTAAAGGAGACCCACGACCTGATCGTGGATGGGGTCCACGTGCTACCCTCGAAGCTCGATCTCGGTATCGCCAAAGACCAGGCTATCGTGATTCCCGTGATACTGGTCGTACCAAACAAGAAGACGCTCGCGAAACGCCTGAAACGTCGTGCAAAAGAACAGCCGGAGCGCGGCTCATCGCGTTATCTGAAGCAAATCGAAAAGATCTGGACACTGCAGTCCTACCTTGTCACGGAGGCTGAGGAGAACAAAATACCGATGATCCTCAATGTCGACGTCGAAGAGGCCCTGCAGGAGCTCTTGATGCATATCAGCAAGACCATCGCCCAGCACTTTCCGGCCACACACTGATCATGCGATGGGGCCTGGCCGAAAAGTACCTTACGCGGATTACCGGATGGCGACCGACAGGTGATGGACAGGGTTCCAAAACAGACTGGTGGGGCTACTTTCCGGTCGCATGGGTTGCGGCGGTAGGCATATCGATAACGCTTGCCGCATCGGTTCAGTCTTATCGCTGGGAAAAGAGGCAGGTTGAGATCGCGTTCCGGGAGGCCGCCCAGGAACGCATTCTGGTGGTGCAGCAGGAGATCACACACGCACTGAATATCGTCCAGGACATCGCCAGCTTTTTCGACGCATCGGCGATCGTTGGCCGAAGGGATTTTCGCAAATTCGTGGGCCCGGCGCTGAAACGCTACCCCGGTATCCGATCCCTGCAGTGGGTGCCCGTGGTTTTGGCCGCGGACAGATCCGCCTTCATCGACCAGGCCCGGCGAAGTTTTCCACCGTTCCGGATCATCGAGACCACCCCCTCAGGCGAACCGGTGGAGAGCGGGGAACGTCCGGTCCACTACCCCGTGCTCTATATCCAACCTTACAGTAGCAACAAGCAGTCGTTGGGGCTGGACCTGGGACTCGACCCCATCATCTCGCCGTTGCTGAATGAAGCGCAAAGCACTAAAGAACCGGCCGCTTCTCAGGGAATCTCTTTTGACAGCGAAACGGGTGAAAAGCAAGGTGTCGTCGTGGCGATCCCTGTCTTCTTCGAGAATGAAGAGGACAACGATGCGATAAACCAGCCACCTTTAGAGATCAGGGGGTTCGCGCTCGGCACCTTTTACGTCGAAAACATCGTCGAGCGGGCCGTCAGGAACCTTCGGTCCGCAGGAATCGATATACATTTTTATCAGATCGATGCGGCCGGTGAGCAACAATTGCTTTACACCCATTTGTCCCGCCTGAGACGGGGCAAGCCACTCGACACAGAGTCGCCCTCCCTCAGCTATGGTGAACTGCTCTCGGCCGGCAACCGGCAATGGCAGGTGATATGTAATCCTGCCCCGGGGAAATTCGAGACCGAGATCACCAACAGCTGGATCATCCTTGCCGGCGGCATCGCATTTACCGCCCTGCTCAGCATCTATGTGGGAACCCTGATAGGGTGGGCAAGACAGGTCAGGCAGGAGGTCGACGTCAGAACCTCGCAACTGTGGGAAACGGTACAGGATCTGAACCGCGAAGTGGCTGAACGCAAATCCGCCGAACAGGAGTTGCAGAGTCTGAACGAAACACTGGAACAACACATCGCCAGCCGCACGGCGGAGGCGGACCGAAGGGCCCAGTACCTGGAGCAGTTTGCCTACGTCACCTCACACGATCTGAAAGCCCCTTTGCGCGCAGTGAGTAATCTCGCCGGCTGGATCGAGGAGGATCTCAACGAAAAACTGGACCACGCATCGAAAGAGCAGCTCGCCCTGCTACGCGACCGGGTTCGAAGGATGCACAATCTCATTGAGGGACTGCTGGAGTATTCGCGGGTCGGTAGGACCAGCGAACCGGAAAACGAGGTAGATACCGGAGAACTGATCAAAGAGATCATCGATTCGCTCTCTCCGCCAAAAGGCTTCAGGATCAAGGTCCAGGAGGATATGCCAACCCTGTACGTGGACCGGTTGCAACTCGGGCAGGTGTTCTCCAACCTGATCAGCAACAGCCTGAGACACCATGGCGGGGAAAAGGGGAAAATCCGGATTACGAGTGAGGATCTCGGCGAATTCTGTAAATTCTCCGTGTGCGACAACGGCCAGGGTATAGACCCGAAATACCACGACAAAGTGTTCATGATGTTTCAGACCCTCAACTCGGGCGATGTTGAAAACAGCACCGGCATCGGCCTGGCGCTGGTGAAGAAAATTGTAGAAGAGCATGGAGGCACCATAAGATTGGAGTCAGACGTCGGCAAGGGCACCTGTTTCTACTTTACCTGGCCCTCCCGACGGCCTGCTGCTTAACGCTGCCAAAAATTACAAAAATACGAATAAAACCGGTACAGACGGGACATAGCGAATCATGCTGAACGCACACGAGACAATACTGCTGGTCGAGGACGACAGGGTCGACATAATGACGGTCCAACGCGCACTCAAAAAGAACGAGATCGGTAATCCGCTGCGCATCGCGCGCACCGGCCTGGAAGCGCTCAGCATGCTGCGTGGAGAAGACGGATTCGAGAAGATCTCGCCGCCACCCGCGCTGATCCTGCTCGACCTCAACCTGCCCAAGATGAGCGGCATCGAGTTCCTGCGGGAACTGCGCGATGACCCCGAGCTCAAAGAGCTGCGGATCATCGTCCTGACATCTTCCAATGAACCCAAAGACCGGGCCGCGGCGTTTGAATACGATGTCGACGACTACATCGTCAAACCCCACTCATTCGATGAATTCACGCGCGCAATTGCAACGATCCTGGCGCTCTGGGAGTAAACAAGAAGTCAGCCGACCCGCTCCAAGGCCGGATAGTCGACATAACCTTCAGCACCGCCGCCGTACAGCTTGTCCTCCCGCAATGGATTGAGCGGCGCATCCTCGCGGAGACGGCGCACGAAATCCGGATTACTGATAAATGGCCGACCGAAAGCCACCATATCCGCTCCACCACCGGCTACGAGTGACTCGGC
>JAHEHQ010000277.1 GCA_024644505.1 Gammaproteobacteria bacterium | reverse complement strand
CTTCCAGTTCGGACCCCAGGGGTGCCTTGACGGTGATATTCCCCTCCTCTTCCGGCCACTGAAAGCTCAGGGAGGCCGCATGCAGGAACAGGCGTTTGAGGCCCTTCTCCCGCAACCGGTGGTTCGACGGATCATCTCCGTATTTATCGTCGCCCAGGATGGGGGTTCCCAAATGGGCGGCATGAACCCTGATCTGGTGCGTGCGGCCTGTCATCAATTCGGCTTCCACCAACATGGCTGCAGGGTATCTCTGCAGTACCCTGAACCGGGTTTGCGCCCGCTTGCCGCGGGAATCCACCCGAACCATCCGTTCACCGCTTTGCAGTCTGTTTTTCAGCAAAGGCTCGTCAACCTCCAGCCTGTCCCGGGGCCAGTTGCCTGCGAGGAGCGCGAGATAACGTTTCTGCACCTGCCGGGTCCGCAGCAGCTCATGCAGGATTCGCAGGGCACTGCGTTTCCTGGCGATCAGGAGACAGCCCGAGGTTTCCCGGTCCAGTCGATGAACCAGTTCGAGATGCCGGTCCTGGGGACGCATCTCCCGCAGCGCCTCGATGACACCGTGACTGAGCCCACTGCCTCCGTGCACGGCCAGACCGGAGGGCTTGTTGAGCACCAGAAACCTGTCATCCTCATAAAGCACGGCCCCGTCCAGCCGGTTCATGATCCACTGACCCGGGCTGGACCGGGGACTGTCCGACAACCGCACCGGGGGTATGCGCACCAGATCTCCGGGCTTCAGGCGATAACCTGCCTTGATCCGGCCCTTGTTTACCCGCACCTCGCCTCGCCTCAATATCCGGTACACATAGCTCTTTGGAACACCTTTGAGCTGCCTGATCAGGAAATTGTCTATCCGCTGCCCCGCCACGGCTTCATCCACGGACAGGGTTCTCACAGGGGTCTTGTTCTGCTGAGGTTCGGACATCGCCCGTATGATATCAGTTCCCAACCTGATTGATGCCACTGCACAAGACCGTTATACTCAGATGTTGGTGGTAAATCCGGCCTGCGTTGTGATGACGCTCAGGCCGCCGCCAAATATACAACGAACAATTACCCGGTGCAGGCTATGTTGCCTGTACCTTCTGATACCTGAATGACACGCCTGTCCTGAACATCCGATTCGTGCTCCGAGACCCGAGACGATGGGCACCGACCTGACAGTTGATTTTCCGGTATCGAAACTTAACAAAAGATTTGCCGCGGGAAAGCGGTAATCGAAAAGATGCGCGCGCCTGAGCCGGTGCTGCCCGTGGGCGGTCGAAGCCGACCGGGGGGATTCGAGTTCCCCCCTGGAATCCGGGGTTGTCAACGAGAGTGGTTGGAGCAGCCGCTTACCTGACCCGGAGAGACGATTGTTGTCGGCCGCAGTCCAGTAAGTTCCATCCACCGGATGGTTCCTGCTGCTTGGTGGCGCGCCCAAGGACAAATGAAAATATGAAACGAATGCTGATCAATGCAACTCAGCCTGAAGAGTTGCGCGTGGCCATCGTGGATGGCCAGAAGCTGTTCAACCTCGATATCGAATCTCCCGGCCGGGAACAGAAAAAAGCCAATATTTACAAAGGGAAGGTAACCCGGGTCGAACCCAGCCTGGAGGCTGCGTTCGTGGAGTACGGATCCGACCGACATGGATTCCTGCCCCTGAAGGAGATCTCGCGAAGCTACTTTTCGGAGGCCTCCCTTGCAGAGGGGGGGCGTGTCAACATCCGGGATGCCATCAGGGAGGGCCAGGAGCTTGTCATCCAGGTGGAGAAGGAAGAACGGGGCAACAAGGGTGCGGCCCTGACCACTTTCATCTCCCTCGCCGGCCGTTACCTGGTTCTGATGCCCAACAACCCCCGTGCGGGCGGTGTATCCAGGCGCATCGAGGGCCAGGACCGAAGCGATCTTCGGGAGGCCATGAGCAGCCTCACCATTCCCGATGGAATGGGACTGATCGTCCGTACCGCGGGTGTGGGAAAGAACGCAGAGGAGCTTCAGTGGGATCTGGACTACCTGCTGCAGCTCTGGCATGCCATCGACACCTCCGCCAGGGAGAGACCGGCCCCCTTCCTGATCTATCAGGAGAGCAACGTCATTATCCGCTCCATCCGGGACTATCTGCGGGCGGATATCGGCGAGATACTCATCGATCATCCCGCCGTGTACAAGGAGGCCTGTGAATTTATCGAGCAGGTGATGCCTCAGTACTCACGGAAGATACGCCACTATCAGGACGAAGTCCCCCTGTTCAGCCGTTACCAGATCGAAAGCCAGATCGAATCCGCGTTCCAGCGCGAGGTCAGGCTCCCGTCCGGTGGCGCCATCGTCATAGACCACACCGAGGCCCTCACCTCCATCGACATCAACTCGGCCAGGGCCACCCGGGGCAGTGATATCGAGGAGACGGCCCTGAATACGAATCTCGAGGCCGCCGATGAGGTAGCACGGCAGCTCCGGCTCAGGGACATGGGCGGCCTTTTCGTCATCGATTTCATCGATATGACACCCACCCGGAATCAGCGGGAAGTGGAAAATCGCCTGAAGGACGCCCTGAAGCAGGATCGTGCCCGGGTTCAGGTAGGCAGAATCACGCGGTTCGGACTGCTGGAGATGTCCCGTCAGCGTCTTCGTCCCTCCCTTGGGGAGTCGAGTCAGCACGTCTGCCCCCGCTGCAGCGGCCACGGGTTTATCCGGGATGTGGAATCACTGGGCCTTTCGGTGCTTAGAATCATCGAAGAAAACGCCATGAAGGAGAACACGGTCCAGATCGTTGCACAGCTCCCGGTGGACGTGGCCACCTTCTTGCTGAACGAAAAACGCCAGGTCATCCATGACATCGAAAAGCGCCAGTCCGTTGCCGTAGTGCTGGTCCCCAACATACATCTCCAGACCCCTCGCTACGAGCTGGAAAGATTGCGTCAGCAGGATCAGAACGGGAGTGCCGAAAGTTCAGCCAGTTACACCATGATGTCGGAACCCCATGAGACCCCCGCGGACTCCGGGAAGCCAGAGGAATTGAAAGCGGCAAGCCCGGCAGTGTCCCGCATCACACCGGCCACACCGGCCCCGGCGCGAAGTTCAAGCGAAGCGGAAACAAACGAAAAGAAGACCGGAATTTTCAAGCGGCTCTGGAGAGCCATGGTTACCGAGAAAGAAACCGAATCCGAGGAGAAGACGGAAAAGAAACCGTCTCCCAGGAAAGCCCCGTCCCGGCGTGGCGAATCGAACCGTCAGCGCGGTCGAAAAAGGCCCGCACAGGGCAGCGGTTCCGGCAGGCGCCCCCAAACCCCCCAGGGCCAGGGCGAAAAGAGATCGGACAAACCCGGGAGCCCCACCGGCTCACGACCCAGCAGGGAACCCTCCGCGGGGACCGCGGAAACCGAAACAAATACCGCGAGCGGCAGGGAGCAGGAGTCTGCGGATCAGAACCGCCAGGCTTCCGGGTCCCGCAGGGGACGTCGTGGCGGCAGCCGCCGCAGACGCAAGCCCAGCCAGACCAACGAAGCCAGGGCCCAGGAGTCGCCCGCAGATCAGGAGACGTCCACAAAAGCCACACCACCGGAAACATCCCAGACGCCCCGGACAACCAAAGCTTCTGAAAACAGCGGCGAACGTGGCCGGTCCCGTTCCGGGCGCGGTCGAAGGCCTCGAAAAGAACAGGATAATCAGGGTACCGAAACCAGGCAGAAGAAGGAAAAAGCGCCGGAAACCGCTGTGCCGGCAGCCCAAATCCAGGCCACGGAAGCAAAGCCAGCCGCAGAGCGCCGGACTGACAACCGGCAACCCGTGGAAAAAACGGCCGGTGAGCGGCCCGCCGCCGCTGATCAATCGGCGCCGGCAAAAGAGGTGGAGCGGAGCCCGTCAAACAGCAGGCCCGACAAACAGCGAACTGATACGAACCAGCCGCCCGAGAAGAGCCAGAATCCCCGACCCACGGCCAATGACGCTGAGGCCGGTAAAAATAAGCCCGAATCAAGACCTAAGCCGGTTGAGAAAGCGGTATCCGAAAGCCCACCCTCCGACGATTCGGCACCGCTGAAGACCCAGTCGGCGGACAAGTCATAGGGCCTTCCAGCAAAGTCGGAACCAAGGCGTAGGCGCGGGGCTTGTCCCCTCGCTCCTGCAGTGCCCCCGCAACCGGGGTATCAG
>JAHEHQ010000276.1 GCA_024644505.1 Gammaproteobacteria bacterium | reverse complement strand
CGGCAACCAGTTCGGCAGAGGGCGGGGGAAGGATGCCATGACGGTGGCCGGCGCGGTGCTCGGGGCGTCCGTAGGAAGGGATTTCAAGCAGCGGCGGCCGGCGGGGCGACGCTACGTTACAGAGGAGCGCTGCGAGTGGGTGGACAGCATCCATGAGCGGGAGGAACTGGTCGGTTATAATGTAGTATATGAATATCGGGGAAGGGAGTTTCAGACCCGTACGGATTCACACCCCGGCAAATGGATGGAGGTTGAGGTGCAACTGGAACCGGCCGGTAAGTACGCAGCCAGTCAATATTGAGAAAAGGAGCCTCGCTGAGTTGTCGATAAAAGCGCGCATTCTGACAGCGTTCTCGATTGTTCTTCTGCTGGTGTCTTTCACGGATGCCATGGCGGAGCGCGGACCCAAGCGTGGAGCGGCCAAAAGCGACAACTACAGTCTGGACAATGCCGTCTCCAAGGCGCGCAGAAGATCGAAGGGCGGAAGAGTGGTGCGGGCGGAAACCGGTGAACGGGATGGCAGGCGCATTCACGATATAAGAATCTATAAGGACGGAAGGGTGAAGCGCTACAGCATGGATGCAGAAACCGGGCACCTGACACGGCCACGCCGAAAGCGCTGAGATGCGGCTCCTGCTGGTAGAAGACGAGGACAGGCTCAGGGAGCAGCTGATGGAGCAGCTTGGCAACCATGGCTACGTCGTGGACGGTGTGGCCGATGGGGCGGAAGGGCTTTACTTCCTCCAGGAGTATCCATCAGACGTGGCGGTAATCGACATCGGCCTTCCCAAACTCTCGGGCATCGAGGTTATCAGACGAGCGCGCGGCGAGGGTTTGACCCTGCCGGTGTTGATTCTCACGGCGCGGGGAAACTGGCAGGACAAGGTGGAAGGCCTGGAGGCGGGTGCCGACGATTATCTGGTCAAGCCGTTTCATGTTGAAGAGCTGCTGGCCCGTCTGAACGCACTGCTGCGTCGCTCGGCCGGTCTGGCGACGCCATTGATCGAGTGGGGTCCGGTACAGCTCAACACCGCCAGTCAGTCGGTATCGCTTGAGGGGGAGGCCCTGGAACTGACCGCCTACGAATATCGGGTCCTGGAATATCTTATGCTCCATCGCGGGGAGGTGATCTCCAAGACCCGGTTGACAGAGCATCTCTACTATCAGGACTACGATCGGGACAGCAACGTGCTGGAGGTGTTCGTCGGCCGCCTCAGGCGCAAGCTGGATCCCCGGGGCACGCTGAAACCCATAGAGACCCTGCGCGGTCGGGGTTACCGAATCAGGCCGGATCCGACATAGGGCCAGGGGGCAATCCCTGATGCGATCGCTGCATTCCCGCTTATTCCTGGTTGCGAGCCTGGTGCTGGCCTCTCTGCTTGGGCTCGGCGCGCTGGCCCTGGACCGGGCATTCCGGACAAGCGGGGAAGAGGCCATGCGGGAACGCCTGCAAGGTCAGGTATATCTCCTGCTCGGGGCTGCCACGGAAGACGCCGAGGGCCGGATGCGGTTGCCGGATGCATTGCCCGACCCCAGACTTTCCAACCCGGATTCCGGTCTCTATGCCCAGGTGACGGGAGAAAACGGCGCATACGTCTGGAAATCTTTCTCGTTGATCGGACGTGATATGGCGTTTCTGAGGCCCCAGGGGGCGGGGGTCAGGAATTTCGCGAAAGAGCACTTCGACGGTGAGGAGTTCCACCTGATAAATTTTGGGGTGCTGTGGGAGGATTTTGACGGCCGGGAGCTGGCCTACACACTGGCGGTGGCCGAAAGCACCCGCGGCCTAATTGCCCAGGTAGAGGCCTTTCGTGCCCGGCTGATGTACTGGTTGGGCGGGGCCGCCCTGCTTTTGCTGGCCGCCCAGGGAATCGTGCTCGCCTGGGGGTTGCGGCCATTGCGAAAGGCCGAAGCGGACCTGCACCGAATCGAGTCGGGAGAGATAGAGGCCATCGGCGGGCGTTTCCCACGGGAACTCCAGGGGCTGATAGACAATATCAATCTGCTGATTCGCAATGGTCGGGCCAGCCGTGATCGCTACCGTAACAGTCTGGGCGATCTGGCGCACAGCCTCAAGACGCCCTTGTCCGTGCTTCGGGGAGCGGTGGAATCCGGGGACCGGGAAGCTTTGGAGCATACCGTGCAGGATGAGGTCTCCCGCATGGACGAGATCGTCCAGTATCAGTTGAGAAGGGCTGCGGCCTCCGGTGCTGCCCAGCCCGGTGTCTCGGTGCCGGTTGCACCGATGATCGAGCGCCTGGCAGCCACCTTGGCCAAGGTCTATGGGGAAAAGGGAGTGGACTGCCGGATAGAGGTGGCCGAGGCGTTGAGATTCGTGGGGGACTCGGGGGATCTGATGGAGATCCTTGGCAACCTGATGGAGAACGCGTTCAAATACGCGCGACATCAGGTCAGGGTGGAGGCCGATTCCCCCCGTGCCTCGACCGGGGGAGGGGATTCTGCCATTCGTGTGACTATCGAAGACGACGGTCCGGGGATCCCAAGGCAAGACCGTGAGGAGGTTCTCAACCGGGGTTCCCGCATGGATCAGCGGTTGCCCGGCCAGGGTATCGGTTTGAGCGTGGCACAGGAGATCATCCGGCTCTATGGCGGATACCTGCAGATCGACGAAAGTCGACGACTTGGCGGCGCCGCCGTGACTGCGATCTTGTGATAAGTTAGTTAGCTTGAAAGGTACTCACCAACAAAAGGGAGACCCATGCGCATTGCCATCGTCGGGGCCGGTATCAGCGGCCTGTCCACCGCCTTCTATCTGCAGCGGTCCAGACCGGACTGGGAGCTCCTGATTCTCGATTCCAACCCCGTTCCCGGAGGGACTATGCGGACCGTGGAACGCGGAGGATTTCTCTTCGAGGCCGGTGGCAACGGTTTCCTGACTAACAAACCGGACAGCATGCAGCTGGTAAAAGATGCGGGTGCCGAGCAGCTGTTGCTGCCCAGCTCGGACCTTGCCCGCAAGCGCTTCATCTTTACCGACAGGTTGCATCGCCTGCCGGAGTCTCCTCCCGCATTCCTGGGTTCGAAACTCCTGACCCTGCCCCAGAAGCTGCGGGTGATTGCAGAGGTGGTAACCCCCGCTAAGCGCGACGAAGGGGACGAGACGCTGCAGCAGTTTGGTTACCGCCGCGTCGGCAAGGCCTTTACGGACATCTTTCTGGACGCCATGACCGCTGGTATCTATGCCACAACACCAGACAGGGTATCGGTAAATGCGGCTTTTCCCCTGGTGGTGAACCTGGAAAGGGAATACGGCGGTCTGTTCCGCGGCATGATCAAGCGCCGCAAGAAGCAGGCCGGTCCCGGCGGTATCTTGATGAGCTTCAAGGGTGGGGTGGGGCGTTTTATCGAACACCTGCAGGAGGCCCTGAGTGCGGACTGGCGTCTCGGAACCCGGGTCACCGGGGTTCTCCCGGACAGCGGGGGTTACAGGGTTATCACTTCGGGTGGAGAAGAGCAGGTGGATCGGGTAATCGTCTCTGCCACGGCACCCGCGGCGGCAGATATGCTGCGGGGTCTCGATGAAGATCTCGCCCAACAACTTCAGGCAATAGACTATTCCCCCATCGCTGTCGTGGGCTTCGGTTATCATGACCTGGATCACCCCCTGGAAGGGTTCGGCCTGCTCACCACCACGGCAGCGCGGCTCCCGATCCTGGGTGTGCTCTGGGACAGCAGCATTTTCCCCGACCGGGCACCCGAAGGCGGCAGGTCGGTGCGGGTGATGATCGGCGGGCAGCGAAACCCGGAGCTGGTGGGACAGGACGAGGCCGGTCTTATCGACACCGCGCGGGAGGGCGTTCGCCTCACCATGGGGGTGGACAGGGAACCGGATGTCAGTTTCGTGCAGCGCTGGAAACGTGGCATTCCCAACTACCCCGTCGGACATCTCAAGGCGATGAGCGACCTGTTTGATCACGTCAGCCGCTTCCCCGGCCTTTACCTGAACTGCAACGCCTACCGCGGCATCGCCATGAACGACTGCATCCGCAACAGCCGCGAACTGGCCAATCGGATAGCTGGTTAATGTGCGAACCTTTGACAGACGCACCAAGACTTATTAATCACAACTACCAACTACCAACCCTGTTGTCAGATAGCTAAACTTTTTGAGAACACATACCAAGCT
>JAHEHQ010000275.1 GCA_024644505.1 Gammaproteobacteria bacterium | reverse complement strand
ATCATGAATCTCGACAGCGTGGCGGAACTGCTCGAATCTCTGGCCGGGTATGTGGTCACCCGGTTTCAGGGATCGGATGAACCGCTGCCCGCGGAGCATCTCAATCTTTTTGCAGATGCACTGACCGCCATTGAATATTTCATGCAGGCCATTGCCGAGGGGCGGGGCGTCCAGGACGAGATACTCCTGGTGGCCGAGGATGCACTTGCACAGCTGACCGGACAACCCGCAGCCGCCTCCAGGGAGATGGCGCCGGAAACTGAACAACCTGTTGAGCCACCGGTTGCAGAGGAGCCGGGGGACGATGTCGAAACCGATACGATCGTTTCGGCGGAAGAGCCCGCAGCAGAAGAACCGGCAGCGGAAGAAATTGTAGAGGAAGAAGCGGTCGCGGAGGAGATCGACGAAGAGATATTGGAGATCTTCATTGAAGAGGCGCGTTCCGAACTGGACGTGATCAATTCCCTGTTGCCGCGCTGGATCGACAATCAGGGTGACCGGGAGGCCCTGACCACGGTGCGCCGCTCTTTCCACACACTCAAGGGCAGTGGGCGCATGGTTGGCGCATTGACCCTTGGAGAGTTCAGCTGGTCAATAGAGAACCTCCTGAACCGGATCATAGATGGGACCGTTCAGGTATCCGGGGTCATGCTGGAACTCCTGGAAAAGGTCAGGGAGGTCCTGCCCGGGCTCATAGACTGTCAGGAGTCAGGGCGTCCGTCGATGACGGACCCGAACCCGTTGATGGAGCAGGCGTTTTCACTTGCCACACCCCAGGAGTCAACGGTTGAAGCGGAGGCCCCCGAGCCGTCAGAGGGTGAAAGTGAGCCGGAAATTGTCATGGAACCGGAGCAGGTGATCCAAGCCGCTGAATCGGCAGATGTGGTCCCCTTTCCAGTCGATTTGGGGGAAGCCGGTGAGGTGTCCGAAACCACCGCGAAGTCTGAAGCATCGCCCGGCCTTTCGGAGGAAGAGGAGGCAGCTCCGCCGCCGATTGTTCTGGAAGCGGAACTGCTCGAAATATTTGGCACCGAAACACGTAATCACGTAAAGACACTTCGGGATTTTGTCGCAGGATGTCGCAAGAAGTCGAAGAAATGCGACATGACAGGCAGCAGCGTACCCCGCGCCCTGCACACCCTGCATGGCAGCGCCGATATGGCCTGCGTGGAACCGATCGCAGAGATCAGCGGCAGTCTGGAGTCGCTGGTCAACGGCATGATCGGTGTGGACTTGCGGGCTGATGATGCGCTCCTGATACTGATGGAGCGCAGCGGCAGCTGTTTCGAGGCTGTACTCGATGTGATCAACGTCCCGGGCGGGGAGCTGCCCGAGTGGCAGGCACTGGCGGGGGAAATCAGGCAGAGGCAGGATTCACTTCCCCAGCCTGCAGCAGACGAAGAGATACCTGAGTCGGCACCGGCGGTCGACACAGACCTGGCCTTCGAGGAGATTGATAGCGATACCGAGCTGACCGAGATATTCCTGGAAGAAGCGAGGGAGCTGTTGGATTCGGTGGAAACGTCACTGGACCACTGGGAGCAGAATCCCTCTGCGGGAGATGCGGTCGCGGAGCTGAAGCGGACGCTGCATACCCTCAAGGGGGGCGCGCGCCTGGCCGGTGCCATGCCCATCGGGGAGCTCAGCCATGCCTTCGAGTCCCTGCTGTCCGTACTTGGTCAGTCTGGCGCAACCGCGACAACCGAGGTATTGAGCCTGTCGAGGACGGTTGTGGACCGATTGGCGGATCAGATCGAAGACATCGAGCAGGGCCCCAGGGTGCGCACGTGTAACGATCTCCTCGGCAGTCTGGAGCAGCTCACCGGAGCGTTGCCTGCACCTGCCGGAAAACCAGAGCCCAAAGTTACGGATACCAAGTCGGAACCGGAACCGGAGGAAGAGCAGGAAACCGTAGCTGTCGGACCCGAAGCCGTGGAAGCACCGCCGCGGGAAATTCAGGAGCCTGATGAGCAGGTGGCGGTCGCGCCGGCGCCCGCCGTGGAACCCCCGCATGTGCCAGCCTCTGCGGTTGCCGCAGCTCAGCAGGTGCAGGTCAAGACTCAGGAGGAAGCCAGGCCGGTTCGTGACCAGCGCCGGACCAAACGGGATATCATCCGGGTGCATGCCGATGTGCTCGACGGGCTGGTGAACGACTCCGGAGAGATGAGCATTTTCAGCGCACGCCTGGAACAGCAGAACGGAGATCTGGGTTTCAACCTCTCGGAGCTGGAACAAACGGTGGCGCGTCTGCGGACCCAGCTTCGCCAACTGGAGATGGAGACAGAGGCACAGATTCTGTTCCGTTATGATCGGGACAAGCAGGAAGGCAGCCTGGAAAGGAGCTTCGATCCTCTGGAGCTCGATCGCTTTTCCAACATTCAACAGTTGTCCCGGGGCCTGCTGGAGACGGTCAACGATCTGGCCAACATCAACGATTTTCTCGATGATCTGCGCAAGGAAACCGATACCCTGTTGCTGCAGCAGTCGCGCGTGGCAACGGATCTGCAGGATGGCCTGCTGCGTACGCGCATGGTTCCATTCGCACAGCTGGTTCCCCGGTTGCAGCGGGTGGTCCGCCAGACCGCGGCAACCCTGGAGAAGAAGGTTGAACTCAAGGTAAGCGGGGCTGAGGGCGAGCTGGACCGGGGGATCCTGGATCGCATGATCGGTCCCGTGGAACACATACTGCGAAATGCCGTTTCTCATGGCATTGAAGCGCCGGATGCGCGCCGGGATTCGGGCAAGCCAAAAACCGGCCGGATCTCTCTGGATCTGACACGGGAAGGAAACGATGTGGTCTTGACCTTCTCGGATGATGGGGCGGGTCTGGATGTCAAGTCCATCCGCAAGCAGGCCATCGAAGTGGGGCTTCTGGATCCATCAGCCGATGTGCCGGACAGCGATGTCCTGCAGTTCGTGCTGGAACACGGCTTCAGCACCCAGAGTGAGGTGAATCAGATATCCGGTCGTGGTGTCGGGCTGGATGTGGTGGTCAAGGAAGTCAAGCAACTGGGCGGGTCGCTGGATATCAGATCCAATCCAGGCCAGGGAACCGCGTTCATCGTTCGTCTGCCCCTGACGCTCGCCATAACCGATGCGCTGGTAGTCGAGATGGGTGATGAAATCTACGCCATTCCCCATTCAAGCGTTGAGGGGGTGGTGCGTCTCGGCAGAGAAGAGCTTATCGACTGTTATGAAGGGAGTAAACCCCATTTCAGTTATGCGGACCACGAGTATCAGGTGCGCTATCTGGGCAGTATGTTGAATGTGAACCCGCCCAATCTTACGGAACAGCGCAGATGGTTTCCGCTGCTGCTGGTAAAGGCGGGCGAGCACCGCGTGGCGCTGCAGGTCGACAGCATTCAGGGAAACCGTCAGGTCGTGGTGAAATCCGTCGGCCCCCAGATCAGCACGGTTCGCTGGATAGCCGGCGGAACCATTCTGGGTGACGGCCGGGTTGCGCTCATTCTTGACGTGACTGCCCTGGTACGGATGGACGCGGCCCATATAATGCCCGCGGCAGCAGATCAGGTCGACAGGCTTGAAGCGGAAAAGATAATCATGGTGGTGGACGACTCCATCACCGTTCGCAAGGTCACCGGCAGGGTCCTGGAGCGCAACGGAATGCGCGTGGTAACCGCCAAAGATGGCGTCGATGCGGTAACCCTGCTGCAGGAATTTCATCCGGATCTGATGCTTTTGGATATCGAAATGCCGCGTATGGATGGGTTTGAACTGGCCCGCCACATGCGCAATTCACCGGATCTGAAGGATATCCCGATCATCATGATCACCTCCCGCACCGGTGACAAGCATCGCCAGCTTGCCATGGAACTTGGGGTTAAACGCTATCTTGGCAAGCCCTATCAGGAGGCTCAGCTTCTGGACAATATCAATGGGGTGCTCGCCGGAGAGCCTGAATGAGCAAGGAGCTACCCCCTCTGGAGGTACGTGGCGTGCTGCTCCCCCTGCATACGGGCCAGCTGCTGATTCCAAACGCCAACCTGTGCGAGGTCATCGGATACCGGTCACCAGAGACCGGGCCCGAATCATCCCCCGACTGGTTGTTGGGTATCGTAAACTGGCGTCAGCGGCCGGTACCTCTGGTCTCATTCGAGGCATTGATAGGATCGCCGGTCGATTCGGTGGGGCAA
>JAHEHQ010000274.1 GCA_024644505.1 Gammaproteobacteria bacterium | reverse complement strand
ATTCTTTTCGCATTCATCATTATTCTGACGCCGAAGCCAAAGGCTGACCCGGACGGCAAAGCGCTCGGCGATATCAGTGTCTCGCGACTGCATGAATACAAGGTGGGGCAGGCCCTGGCATTAATCGGTGCCATGATCCTGTACGCCCTTGCCCTGCGTCCCGTGGGCTTCATAGGTGCCACGACGCTGTTCCTGGTGGGCACCGGTTGGATCCTCGGCGAACGCAAACTCCACATCATGATTCCTGTCGCGCTGGTCGGCACCGGACCGATCTGGTTCCTGGTGGAACAGGCGCTGGGAATCTTTCTGCGGCCTCTACCGTGGTTTTTTTAGGGAGATAGCTCATGCTCGAAGGTATTCTGCTTGGTCTGCAAACGGCCTTTTCCGTACAGAATCTTCTCCTGGTAGTGGCGGGCTGTCTGATCGGGACCCTGATCGGTATGCTGCCCGGACTGGGACCCATGTCCATCATCGCCATCATGATCCCGGTCGCCATCAGCATCGGCGATCCTGCGGCTGCCCTGATCCTGCTTGCCGGTGTCTATTATGGCGCCATCTTCGGCGGCTCCACATCATCGATCCTGATCAATGCCCCGGGGGTGGCGGGCACCGTGGCCACTTCGTTTGACGGCTATCCCATGGCTCGCCAGGGTAAGGCAGGCAAGGCCCTGACCATCGCTGCCATCAGCTCGTTTGCGGGCGGAACCGTCGGCGCCATCCTGCTCATGGGGTTCGCACCCGCGCTGTCCACCTTTGCCCTGCTGTTTCATTCCGCTGAGTATTTTGCCCTGATGGTGGTGGGCCTGTCGGCCATCGCCGCCTTTGCCGGTACCGGCAAGGTCGCCAAGGCGCTGATGATGACAGTGATCGGACTGATGCTCGCCACCGTTGGTGAATCGGCCCTGTTCAACGCGCCGCGCTTCACCATGGGTCTGCAGGATCTGCAGTCGGGTTTCAGTTTCGTCACCCTTGCCATGGCCCTGTTTGCCCTGCCCGAGGCCCTCTACCTGGTGCTCGATCCGAGACGCGGCTCAACAGGCGATGCCAGCACTGCCATCAAGGAACTGCGTGTCACCAAAGAGGAGGTGCGTAAGATTGCGCCGGTCGTAGGCCGCCAGTCCATCCAGGGTTTTTTGATCGGTGTCATGCCCGGCGCAGGTGCAACCATCGCCTCGTTCCTCGGCTATGCGGTGGAACGCAATATTGCAAAGGGTGCCGACCAGGAGGAGTTTGGCAAAGGCTCGATCAAGGGCCTTGCGGCACCCGAGACCGCCAACAATGCCGCCTGCACGGGTTCGTTCGTGCCGCTGCTGACGCTGGGCATCCCCGGGTCAGGTACCACCGCCATTCTGTTGGGTGCCCTGATAGCATTGAACGTCAACCCGGGGCCGCGCCTGATGGTCGACGATCCTTCCATCTTCTGGGCGGTGATCATTTCCATGTATATCGGAAACGTCGTGCTGCTGGTCCTGAACCTGCCGCTCATCCCCTATATCGCCAAGCTGTTGACGGTGCCGCGTAATTACCTGATCCCCTTCATCCTGTTTTTTACCATGATCGGCGCCTACATCGGACAGAATAACGCGACCGAGCTGCTGCTCCTGGTCGGCCTGGGAGTGTGCGCGACCATCCTGCGCTTTGCCGACTACCCCCTGGCGCCGCTGCTGATCGGTTTCATCCTCGGCGGCATGATGGAAAACAACTTCGCCCGCGCGGTGAACCTGACCGACGGGATCGCCTTCATGTGGGAGCGGCCGATGACCCTGGCGCTGCTGATCATCGGTTTGCTGTTGATATTTCTGCCGGCCTATCGCCGCCGCCGTGCCCGGGACCTGCAGAAGGGAGTCGCGCCCGGAGATTAAGGCATGCGCAAATCCCATGTTTTCCGCGTCGCCCTGACGCTTGCCGTTGGCAGCGTCGGGGCACTTTTGTTTCAGGTGCTGGGCCTGCCGCTTCCCTGGTTGCTCGGTGCGCTCACCGCAACCATGGCGGCCTCGCTGGCGGGTGCCCCGGTGGAGATCCGGCCGGGTCTGCGCAGATACCTGGTCTGCATTCTCGGCGTGATGCTGGGCGGGACCTTTTCACCGGAGGTTATTGCGCGGGTGGGGGAGTGGCTGCCCACGCTGGCCGCCGCGATAGGCTATCTGGTGCTGGTGACGCTGGTCGCCCAGTTCTATTGCCGTGCGGTACTGAAGATGAACGGCGTGACGGCCGTTTTTTCCGGCATGCCGGGCGGATTGTCCGAGATGGTCATCCTGGGTGAGGAGCAGGGGGCCGACGTAAGGACATTGACACTCACCCATGCCGTACGGGTTGCCTCGGTGCTGCTGGTCATTCCCTTTTTTCTGACCTACTGGGTGGGCCTGGACGGGCAGGCGATCCCGGAACCCGAAGCGACCTGGAACTGGCAGGATGCGGCGATCCTGGGGGCAACCGCCGTGCTGGGCTTTTTCGGCGGCAAGGCCATACGGCTTCCAGCCCACGCCCTGACGGGCCCGATGCTGTTAAGCGCCCTGGTCCATCTTTCCGGGCTGGTGGTGAACGAGCCGCCCGTGCTGGCTTCAATCGTCATCCAGCTGGTTATCGGAAGTGCGTTGGGGGCCCGGTTTTTCGGTGTCTCCGTGGTGCAGGTGGGAAGAATAATGCTGCTTGCCTTCGGCCTCGCGTTGACCATGATGTCGGTGACAGTAGCTTCCGCGGCGCTGTTGTCCGCCTTGACCGGGTTTCCCTTCGAGGCGTTGATACTGGCCCTGTCGCCGGGTGGATTCGCCGAGATGACCCTGGCGGCCCTGTCCATGAATATCGACCCGGCTTTCGTCACCACGCACCATGGTCTGCGGCTGCTGGTGGTGGTTTTCATCGTGCCGATCGTTTTATCCGCCTGGTTGAGGCGGGGCAATGGGAGATGAATCCATGAAGCCTTTGAAGGGCATACGCGTTCTGGACCTGACCAATGTCCTCGCCGGTCCCTTCTGTTGTCACCAGCTCGCACACATGGGTGCGGATGTCATCAAGGTCGAGTCTCCGACCGGTGATCTGGCCCGGCAATTGGGCGCTGACCCGGAACTCAACGGGAAGCGCATGGGTGTCTCTTTTCTCGCCCAGAATCCCGGCAAACGCTCCATCAGCATCGGTCTCAAGCAGGCCGGCGGCAAGCGGCTGTTCAGACGGCTGGTCCGCAGTGCTGATGTGCTGGTGGAGAATTTCAGACCCGGGGTCATGGATCGTCTGGGCCTGGGATTTGATGTGCTGAAACAGGAGAACTCGCAACTGGTCTACTGCGCCATATCGGGTTTTGGGCAGGAAGGCCCGCTGCGCGACCTGCCGGCCTATGATCAGATCATCCAGGGCATGTCCGGCATCATGAGTATTACCGGGGCACCGGATACCGCGCCCTACCGGGTGGGCTTCCCGGTTTCCGATACCATCGGCGGCATGACAGCCGCCTTTGCCATTGTGTCGGCCCTTGCTCATGGAGAAGATAGGAAGGCCCTGTTCGTGGATGTGTCCATGCTGGAGGCGACGCTGGCGACCATGGGGTGGGTGGTTTCCAATTATCTGATTGCCGGCAGGGAGCCTGCGCCCCTGGGCAACGAAAACTTTACCGCCAGCCCTTCGGGCACCTTTACCACGGGCAATGGCCTGATCAACATCGCGGCCAACAAGCAGGAGCAGTTCGAAGCGGTTTGCCGTGTGGTTGGTAAACCCGAACTGATCGGTGACGACCGCTTTGCCACGCGTCAGGCCCGGCTCGAACACCGTTTCGAACTCAAGGGTATTATCGAAGATGCCATGCAGGGCGACTCCGCTGAACACTGGGTTGCCGCAATGAACGGTGCGGGCGTGCCCGCCGGGCCCGTCCTGACCGTACCCCAGGTGCTGGCTCACCCCCAGATCGCCGGGCGCGGCATGATCGGTGAATTCACCCAGGTGCCCGGAGTCGGGCGGGACATCCGCCTGCTGCGTACCGGCATCAAGCTTGACGGCAAGCCGCCCAAGGTCGATACGCCGCCGCCCCGGCTGGGAGAACACACTGAAGAGATACTGCGCGAACTTGGCCTTGGGGACGCGGAGATCGAGGATCTGAGAAAGGACGGTCTGCTATGAATGATCCAAAGCGTGACGTAAGCGACTGGTGGCGTACCGGAATCATCG
>JAHEHQ010000273.1 GCA_024644505.1 Gammaproteobacteria bacterium | reverse complement strand
GCTGGAGGCAAAATTCGGCAGCGCCTTAGTCGACCGCGCCAGTCACCATGGCTATTCGACGGATATCGGGCTGAAGTTTGACGATGACGTTCGCGGTGGCGATATGACCCTGCTGGGCAGTCTGCTGTTGCGGTCCTTCTGGACAACCGATGACATCAACCTTTCCGGCGGTGGCACCAACTTCCAGTTGTTGACGGTGAGCGGTGCCGTGATGTTTAACCAATACGGTCCCTTCACCCCGGTGCTTGAGGCTGTGCTCGAGGCCGACTTCGAGGACTACACGGCATTCAGCCTGGCGCCCGAGGCTATCTACACCTTCGGCGAGAATTTTGACGTCAAGCTGGGCATACCGTTCCGGCTCACCGCTGATGGCCAGGATTACGCTGTTGACCTCGAGTTGACCTACCGCTTCCATTGATGAACAAATACGCAAGGCTACAGCGCCGGTGACTGGCCTGCCCGCTTTGACCACGAGTTTGTGGCTTTCGAAGCATCCAGAAATCGGGCTATTGACCACGGGCCGATATCGCTTGGTAGACATTCTCATTCGGTATTTATTACGCAATCGATGGTTGATGGTGGATGGCGTCGACATCATTTGACGTTATCCTCGACCTTGACAGTCAAGAGGAGAAACTTTCGTGAGATATCGTGCGATAGCCGCTGCCGGTAGCCTGTTCGCAATTGCCAGCACGGGTGCTTTGGCGGAACGCCCTTCTGCTTCCGCAGACGCCTGGAACTGGGAGATCGAGGCAGGCGGCGTTTACCGGGCAGAATCCAATCTGGACGCAGGCGGGGATCTCAACTTGCATCGAGTCTTTGCGAGCCTTTCGACTTCCCGCCGGCTCGATGACCGCACACGCATCGGTTTTTCACTGGGTTATGGGGAAGATCGTTACGATTTTTCCGGTAGTGTCGGTTTCGGTGGCCTGGCCCCCTGGGACCGCATCCGGCAAGCGACGGCAGGGGCATCCGTCTTTCACAAGCTCGACGAGCGCTGGACGTTCTACGGTATCCCTTCAGTGCGCTTTAATGCCGAAAATGGCGCATCGTGGAACGATGGCCAAACCCTCGGTCTGCTCGCGGGCGCGTCATACCGGTTCAACGATTCGCTGACGCTCGGGCCGGGATTCGGTGTCTTCGAAGAAATCGAAGACGACGTCAGCTTTTTCCCGATACTGATCGTTGATTGGAAAATCACGGACAGGCTGTCCCTGGAAACCGGTCGTGGCTTCGCGGCAAGCCGCGGGCCGGGGCTGCAGCTGAGATGGCGCTCCGGTGGCAAATGGGAGATAGCCGCCGGCGGGCGCTATGAAAAGAATCGCTTCCGGCTCGACAAACAGGGTGTGGCACCCGAGGGGGTTGGCGAGGATGTGGCGATCCCGTTGTTCATTGCGGCTCAGTATGCGGCGTCGCCCAAGGTCTCGCTCAGCCTGATCGGCGGCGTGGATACAGCCGCCGAGTTGCGTCTGGAGGACGCCAGCGGCAAAACGATTGCACGGTCCGATGCTGACTCCGCGCCCTTCATCGGCGCGACGTTGCGGCTGCGCCTGTAAACATCGCCATCCAACAGACCGTACCGGCAAGTCAGCCGGCGCAGTCTCCGTCATGGAGCCGGTAACCAGGCCGGCCGCCACCCTGGGCACGCCGCTGCGCCGCGCTTCTCTTCTATCCCACATCGGGTCTGGTTGGCAATTCGGTTAAAACGGGCGGCCTGCGCCCGAACTGCTTCCCAGCATCCTCAATGCAGCCGCACAGATCCGGGCGATTGTAGTAGCATTCGCACGCGAAACTTATGGGCATCTCCAATAATCCCGGGTGCGCGGATCATGTCGTTCAAGACGTCATCCACGGATTGTTAGAGCTGCCCGTATGCTTGTCGTCGCCGCCCGGCAACCTGTGGTCGCTACGGCCAGACCGTAACGACGTTACTTTCGATATTGGGAGCCGGGACAAGGGTCTCGTCGCACAACAACGCCTGCAGGGGGACAAGGCCCTGCGAGACGAAACCATGTCTGTGTACTAAGGGTAGGGTGGAGCAGGAAATGCGAATCGCGAACAAGTTGCCATCTCTCCTGGCAGGCGCTTTCCTGGTGATCCTTACTGACCTTTTGGCCTTTTACCTTGCCAGTGGATCAGGGGTCTCATCAAACCAGGCCCATCTGATCAGTTTTCTGCCTGCAGCCCTTGTGGCCTATTTTATCTGGCATTCATGGTTAGATGATCGAGCATCCGTGCATGGCATCGGCAGGCGCTCTGGATCGTTTGTGATCATTGCCGCGCTGGCCTTGTTTTTGCGGGGAGGCGTTCTTTCATCAATGGTCGACTTCACGGCAGGGACCCTAAACGCCGGAATCGTTATCAGTGTATGTGTATCCACCCTTGTCATCTTCACAGGCCTCAGCCTTCAGAAACACTGGCCGACTGAGTTCGGCAGTGGACGTGGTGTCGGGCGAAACCTGACCATCGCCATAATCATTTACATGCTGCTCTTGAGACTGTTTTACGGAGGGTCGCTTGAGCTCCTGCACGAGGAAGGATACTACTGGAACTATGCGCAGCACCTGGACATTGGATACCTGGACCACCCTCCCTTGGTGGGATGGCTCATCTGGATATCCACATCGCTGTTTGGACATTCGGAGTTTATTGTTCGCATCGGTGCCCTGATCTGTTGGTTTGTAACGGGCTACTATGCGCACAAACTGGCATCAGCGGTTTACGATGACAGAGTCGCTCTCAACGCCCTGCTGATCGTCGCGACACTGCCCGTATTTTTCTTTTTTGGCTTGTTTATGATGCCGGACCCCCCTTTGATCGCGAGTTGGGCCGGGGCGCTTTACTATCTCCACGCCGCCCTGATTGAGGAAAAACGCGCGGCCTGGTTGGGTGTGGGGATATTCATGGGCCTAGGATTGTTGTCAAAGTACACCATCGCCCTTTTGGGCGCGGCGACACTGCTATACCTGCTCTTCAATGGTCAATCCAGAAAGTGGCTGTTCAGGCCTGATCCCTACCTGGCATTTCTCCTGGTCATCCTGTTCTTCTCACCAGTCATCATCTGGAATGCCCAGCAGGATTGGGCCTCTTTCGTTTTTCAAGGACCGCGGCGGTTCAAGGGAGGATTTGATTTCGATCTCCCGGAGATGATCGGTGCTATCCTCATCCTGTTGACGCCCGTCGGTCTGGCCGCCGCCGTTGCGGCAATAACCTCCGGGCGGACGTCTGCCTTCGAACAACAGGATGTAAAGGGCAAACGGTCTTACCGGTTGCTGCTTGCCTTGACGCTTGTCCCTCTATCGGTCTTTGTATTCTTCAGCCTTTACAGAAATATCAAGTTGAATTGGACGGCCCCGATCTGGCTGGGCTTACTGCCGTATATGGGAGCCATCCTGACACCCGGCAATGGGTGGCGATATGGGAAATGGGCTGCATGGGCCCGAAGTGCATGGCCTGGCACCGTCATTGTCATACCTCTTGTTTATGGAGCTTTGCTGCATTACCTGACGTTGGGATTCCCGGGCATTCCCTATCCCTTGTACAAGCTCGATGTTGGGATCGGGATGCACGATCTGGCAAAACAGGTCGAAACGATCGCAGATGGATTTGAGCGTGAAAATGGTGAGAAGCCGTTCATCGTGTGTATGCATAAAGATCGGCTGGCCGGGTGGGTTGCATTTTATAGAACGAAGATTGTTGGATCGAAAGAGGGTCCCGAGGTGCGGGACATTGTCGACAACACTACGGGTGGGCATTTTTTTGGGGACAATACCAACATGTATGAACGCTGGCATCCACCAGAGATGCATAGAGATAGAGTCATCATGCTGATCAGCGACGACAGGGAGGATGTGTCCCTGGAGAACATGAAATCGCGCGCTCGTCCACTCACTGATGTAAAAACGTTTGTGTTCAGAAAGAACGACGAGATGGCCGGACGTTTTTTCTATAGATTTCTGCGGGTACAGGATGGTGAGACAAAGCCATCGCAAGGGCATTCCACGTAAGAAAGCTTAGAGGCATTTATCTGTTTGCTGTAACATTGTAAGGCGCGGCAGCGCTGACCGGAGCCGGGCGCACCGAAGGCTCATGATCGACGAAGTGACGCGGTGTCGGTAGGGCGGTCCTCGCCTCTGCGGCGTTTGAACTCCTCGAGTATGCTGAAGC
>JAHEHQ010000272.1 GCA_024644505.1 Gammaproteobacteria bacterium | reverse complement strand
AACTGACCCGGCGCCTGATCTCGGGCCTCATCACCAGCTGGTCGCCCCGGCCGGTGAAATGGCGTACACGCTGGTCCGGATCCAGGCCCCGGGCAGCATCGATGCCACTGTATATTCCCTTTCGCGCCCCTGCCAGCACCCTTGTGGAAATGTCCGTGGCGATGATTTCCACCCTGGTATTCGGCTGAGCGGGGTTGGACGCCTGACAGTCCTGGACCGTCATGCTGATGCTGTAGGGTTCCTGGCCTGAGGAGCAGGCTGCCGACCAGATTCGCATGCGTTGCCGGCCGCTTTCTTCGAACGCCGGCAAGACCCTGTCCCCCAGCAACCGGAAATGGGCCGAATCCCGAAACCAGAAGGTCTCGTTGGTGGTCATGGCGTCTATGATGCAGGATTGCATGCGCGGATTTCTGCCGGTGCGCAGATGGTTCATCATCTCGCCCAGGGAAGAGATGCCGTACATTCGCATCACCCCGGCCAGTCTCCTGGTGACCAGGCCCTCCTTTCCGGTACCCAGCACGATTCCGCATACGTCCTGCAGGAACGCCCGGAAATCCTCATAGTCTCCCTGGCTGACTACCAATTCGGCAGTCGTGGTGCCAGTGACGAGCGGTTCCGGTCCCGAGCGACTCATACGGGAGCCAGCATTTCCGGACGGCTCCGAAGATCCCTTTTGGTGAAAGGAAAGCACGGTGCACCCTTCATTTTGTTGCATATCACTACGCATGGGCTCTTACGAAAGCGGTTGCATGCACTTGGTCGGGTAATTTGGTCAACAGCATCAGAGCGTTCAGCCGTGTTGCTCTCCAAATTATCCACCTGATGCCCGTTTATCGACAGTTGGCGCAATAGCTTTAGAACGGAAACCCGCACTGCAGCAAACTTTCTGAAGAACACGGAACTTCTGGTACGGGATTTGCAAAACTTTCCATTGAACACCGAAATCTGACCGAATTCCGGCAAGAGTTTGCCGGTCGAACACAAACGGGGAATTATTTTGCCGAAACGACACATTCTGATACTGCTGGCCTCCATGAGCCTGGCCGCGTCCGCCTGGGGGGCTGAACTCCAGTCCCACGAGAGCATCCGGGAAGCGGCGGAACGATATGTCCAGGAACTCAACGCCGGACAGCAAGGCCGGCTGGAACTCGTGGCGGCAAGACTGGACAGGCGGCTGCGACTCCACAAATGTGAGAGAGACCTGGAAACCTTCTCCTCTGCGGATAATCCCGGCAGATCCAGATACAGCGTCGGTGTGCGCTGTACCGGCGATCAACCCTGGGCCCTTTATGTGCCTGTATCCATGAGTCTCTACAGGGAAGTGCTGGTACTGGGTCGTGAAGTCTCCCGGGGCGGACTGCTCACGCAGGCCGACATCAGGCAGGAGGAACGGGACATAACCCGTCTGCGGAGGGGCTATCTGGAACACCCGGAACAGGTTCTGGGCAAGACCCCGAAGAGATCTTTGAAAGCAGGCACCGTGCTTTCCTCCCGTCTGCTGGATTCATCCGCGCTGATCAGTCGGGGCAGCCGAGTAACCATTCTTGGTGAAATCGGGGGTATCGAGGTTCGCATGGAGGGAAAAGCCATGGCCAACGGGGCACTCGGGGAAAGAATCCAGGTACAAAACAGCAGTTCAAACCGCCGCGTGGAGGCAACGGTGGTAGCGGTCGGCATCGTTCAGGTGAGCCTCTGAACGGCCCCACACCGCAGGACTGAACCAGGCCTTGGTAGCCCCGGATTTCACTAAAGTTCGGGTGGATCAGGCCGCTATCTATGAGTGAGATAGTAGAGGCTTCAAGCAGGTGCAAAATGAAGATCGAAACCACCATTAGTAATTTGCAGAGCGGACAAATTAACAGCTCTGGCGACAACGGCAAGGTCGCAAACAAGAGCGTTTCCCAAAGCACAACATCCGCCGCACCCGCGGGCGCGGCATCCGGTCAGGACAGAATCAGCCTGACGGAATCGGCCACCCGGCTTCAAACGCTGACGGATCAGGTGAAGCTGATGCCCGTGGTTGATCTACAGGAGGTTGAGGATGTGCAGCGCGCCCTGGCAACCGGCGGGCTGCACATAGCGGCCCAACAGGCAGCGGACAATCTGCTGGACCAGGAAAAGGCATTCGCATTGATCGAGATGCAGGAGTAGGGCCTGTTAACACTATGAAAGCTCCGCCGGCTACAATCTCCGTACTCTCCCAGATGCTCCCGGCGGAACTCGAGTGTGCCAGGAAACTGCTGGATACGCTGGCGGCGGAGCACGCGGCGCTGATCCGGGGCGATGCCGATTCCATAAGCGCCGCCAGCAGCCTCAAACTTCGGCAGATGAAAGAGTTCCAGTGCCTGCTCTCGGAGCGGAACCGGTATCTGGCCCGAATTGGATTCCCCCCGGGCAAGGAAGGGACCGAGGCCCTGCTTGAATCCGGTCCCTTGGATCGTCCGACCCGGGAAAACTGGGAGGAACTGCAGAAGATGGCGCTTCGTCTGCGGGACGGTAACGACCTCAACGGGGGCATCGTTGCCCTGGAACAGCAACATGTCCAGCAGGCACTGGATATCCTCACCGGCAGGGTTGGGGAAAACCAAACCTACGGTCCCGCCGGCGGCCGCAGCAGCGGGCACCAATCCAACTCACTCGCCAAGGCCTGAGGGACCAGGCAGCCATGCTGAAAGCACTGCAAGAAAACATCCAGAGCCCTGAGCCGTCCAAACCCAAGCCGGATACCGGTTTTCAGATCAGGACCCGGGAAAAGATGATTCCCCTGCTGGTCCAGGCCCACCGGACCCGGCTTCTGTTCGATGTTTCGATTCCGACCAGTGAAACCCACTACACCACCGCGCTCCTGGGTGTTTATGACAGCCATGGATTTCTGGTACTGGATGAACTCACCCCGAGTGCGGGCCACAAGAAGCTGCTTAAACAGCGCAGAATGACCCTGACGGGAAAACTGGATGGCGTACCACTGCGCTTCAACACCCGGTTGATCGAGGCGCGCCAGCAGAAAGGTATGGCCTTCTACAAGGTCGAGATGCCTGAATCCGTCTTCCACATGCAGCGAAGGCAGGAGTTCAGGATCACCGCCACCGAAGCCCGCATTCCCTTTCACGCCCAACGGGAAGACGACTCCCAGGAGCAGTTGAAGGGATATGTGTTTGACCTTTCACGCGGCGGCATGGGTCTCAATCTCGAAGGGGAGGTAAAGCTCCAAAGGGATGATATTCTCCAGAACTGTGTCATCATGCCCTCCGGGAATGGAAAGATCCCTTTTGCCCTGAAGGTTTGTCACGCCAAATACCATAAAAAACGCAAACTCACCCGCATCGGCGGTTGTTTCGAGGAGATCGACACCAGTTCCCAGCGCCGGATCGCCAAAATCATCACCTACTTTGAACGGGAATACGCCAAGCGTTTGAGCGGCAGCGGTTAGACCATTTCGAGATAACGTTCCAGATCCTCCGGCCGATCCAGGTCCCACAGCGTCTCCAGTTCCCGCCACTGACATCCCAGCTCCGACAGCCTGTCCCTGGTCTCCTGCAACACCCGATCACCGCCCCACGCCATCCCCTCGAACAGCAGGGGGTCCGCACGCCTGAGTCCGAGCAACACGTAACCCCCGTCTTCCGCCGGGCCGACAACCGCATCCGTACCGGACTCGAGCCAGAGCAGGGCCTGACGCAGGTGGATTACGGACAGCGCCGGACAATCCGTCCCGATGAGCAATACCGAACCCGCCCCCCGAAGACCCTGCTCGGCCGCCCGCAGCATACGTTCACCCAGATCCTCGCCCACCTGGGTCTCCAGCGCTATACCGAATACCGACGCCAATCTCAGGCATGCCGGATGATCTGCACTCGGCGCACACCAGAAATCCACGGGGGCAAGACCCGAGGTGACAGCCTGGGTTATGGTCCTTTCCATCAAGGCGCCCTGAAGATGCGCTGCCCCGTCAGCCCCAAGTCTGGGAATGAGCCGGGTCTTCACCTGCCCCGGTAAAGGGGCCTTGGCAAAGATCAGGATTCTTGAGTCGGGGAATTGCACTGACGGTATCGCTTTTCGAGCGTTCCCGGATCGATGCCCATCGCGTAGGCCAGCCGCAGGCGCCACATCAGCAGGATGGTTTTGTATATGCCCTGGGTCTCCCAGCGCCGGCTGGAGGTGATCAGGCGCTGGGAGAGGCAGCA
>JAHEHQ010000025.1 GCA_024644505.1 Gammaproteobacteria bacterium | reverse complement strand
CAGGGCCATCCCTATTACGCCAGCGCACGGCTCTGGGATGATGGGATCATAGACCCGGCCGACACGCGCATGGTGCTGGGTCTGGGTATATCCGCGGCCCTGAATGCACCGCTACAGGAGACCCGGTTCGGCGTGTTCCGGATGTGAGGGTTACCTGTTCTCCAGCACCCCGGCATTAGGGCCTGTTAACACTATGCGGATACTCATCGACGGAGGCCATTTTTTCACAGGACAAGGCGCACTGAGCGCAGTGTACCTGCCGTACATAAGCGAAAGTGCAACGCGGTCATGGGGAAAAATGGCCCCGTCCCTAGGGGTTGGCTCTCCAATGAGGCCATTCGGCGTTGCGCATCGTTCATTTGGAACAACCAAACTTCACTCTGCGCGCCTTGCACCCCAAGGGCACTTCCTTCGGGCGCCTGGCCTCATTGGAGAGCCAACGCTGGGTATCCGCATAGTGTTAACAGGCCCTAGCTGTCGGTACATGAGGATGGACATCGATGTTCGATAAGATTCTGATCGCGAACCGGGGTGAAATAGCATGCCGCGTGGCGCGTACCGCCCGCCGTATGGGTATCGCCACGGTCGCCGTTTATTCCGAGGCGGATGCCGGTGCGATGCATGTGGGCCTGTGTGACGAGGCTTACCTGATTGGTCCCGCGAAAGCCCGGGAGAGCTACCTGCTCCCGGACAGGATTCTGGAGGCCGCGAAACTTTCCGGTGCCCAGGCAGTTCATCCGGGCTACGGTTTTCTGTCCGAGAATGCCGACTTTGCCCGGGACTGCGCCGCGGAGGGCGTGGTATTCATCGGCCCGCCTGCCGATGCCATCGTCGCCATGGGATCGAAAAGTGAAGCCAAGACCCTGATGGCCTCCGCGGGTGTGCCGTTGGTGCCCGGCTACCACGGAGAGGACCAGACCGCGGAGACCCTGCTCCAGGCGGCGGATGAGGTCGGCTATCCCCTGTTGATAAAGGCCTCCGCCGGTGGCGGCGGAAAGGGTATGCGGGTGGTCGGCAGCGCGGGTGAATTCGAACAGGCCCTTGCTTCGGCGCGCCGCGAAGCCAGCGCCTCGTTTGGTGACGAGAAGGTGTTGCTGGAGCGTTACCTCGTCTCACCAAGGCATGTGGAACTGCAGATCTTTGCGGATTCCCAGGGCAATGCCGTGCACCTGTTCGAACGGGACTGCTCGATCCAGCGCAGGCACCAGAAGGTACTGGAGGAAAGCCCCGCTCCAGGAATGACCCCGGAGCTTCGGACGCGCATGGGTGAAGCTGCGGTAAACGCCGCGATGGCCATCGGGTACGTGGGGGCCGGCACAGTGGAGTTTCTCCTCGACCCGGAAGGCGCCTTCTACTTCATGGAGATGAACACCCGGCTTCAGGTGGAACACCCCGTGACCGAGATGATATCGGGACAGGACCTGGTCGAATGGCAGCTGCGGGTTGCCTTTGGTGAACCGCTGCCGTTGAGTCAGGAGGCCTTGCGGATCAGCGGTCATGCCATCGAGGCCAGGGTCTACGCCGAGACGCCGGCGCGGGATTTCCTCCCCGCTACCGGAACCCTGCGTTACCTTAAGGTGCCGTCCCAGGGACCTCATGTGCGCGTGGACACGGGTGTGGTCCAGGGAGACGAGATCAGCGTCCACTACGACCCGATGATTGCCAAGCTGATCGTCTGGGACCGTGATCGTGACAGTGCCCTCCGGCGTCTGCGTGCCGCGCTTGCGGAGTACCGGATTGTCGGCGTGAACACCAACCTGGAATTTCTCTCGACCCTCTGCGCGCTGCCGGCCTATGCCGATGCGCTCCTGGACACCGGTTTCATCGACAAACATGAAAGCTCACTTTTCCCTGCCGCCACCGAACTGCCGTACGAGGTGATGGCGTTGGCATGCCTGGAGGAACTGCTACAGGAAAAATCTCTGGCCAAGGCGACGCAGGCGGCCTCGAAAGACCCCTGGTCTCCCTGGGGGCTGGGCACCGGGTGGCGCATGAACAAGGGCAGCTTTCAAACCCTGCACTTTATTGTTGCAGGTGAAGAGCGGGCAGTGACTGTCCACTACCGACAGGAAGGCTTTCTGATCGAGCTGCCGGGCGGCAAGCGCAGGGTGTCCGGCGAACTGCTCGGAAACGGGGATCTGCTGGCGGATATCGAAGGGCGCAGGCTGAAGGCGGCCGTGGTCAGGCATGGGCGTGAATTGACAATCCTGCATGACGGCAGGTCCTGGCAGATGATCCGGCACGACCCGCGTCTGGATGCCATGGAGGGTGAAGGCGAGGGCGGTGGGCTTGCCGCCCCCATGCCCGGTTCGGTGGTGGCGGTCAACGTGGCTCCGGGTGATAAGGTGCGTGAAGGCGATAAACTGATGGTGGTGGAGGCCATGAAGATGGAGCACACCATCACAGCTCCCCAGGACGGGACGATTGCGAAGATTCACTTCGAGGTCGGCGATCAGGTGGAGGAGGGGGATGGGTTGTTGACTCTGGAATAAAAACAGGGCCGAGGGCCAAGGGCCCAGGGCCAAGGGCCAAGGGAAGAGGGTAGAGGTAATCGACAAACTAGAAACAGCCGACTACCAACTACCAACTACCAACCAAGAACAACGAAAATTGAATCTACCTGCAAAAATCAAGATCGTGGAAGTCGGCCCGAGGGATGGGCTGCAGAACGAACCGGGGCAGGTTTCGGTCGAAGCCAGGGTCGAGTTGATTGACCGGCTTGGCGCAGCGGGTCTTTCGGTGATCGAGGCGGGCAGTTTCGTCTCGCCGAAATGGGTGCCGCAGATGGCGGCCAGCGACGAAGTCTACAAGGCGATCCGGAAGCGGGAGGGCGTGAGCTACCCGGTGCTGGTGCCGAACATGCGCGGGCTGGAAAGTGCACAGCGGGCAGGTGCAGAGGAGATCGCCATATTTGCCGCCGCTTCGGAGACCTTCACCCGGAAAAACATCAATGCCACGATCGATGAGAGCCTGACGCGCTATACCGACGTGGTCAGGGCGGCACTGGACAAAGGTCTGAAGATACGCGGCTATGTCTCATGCGCGTTGGGCTGCCCTTACGAAGGGGAGATCGCACCGGATTCCGTGGCGGCGGTTGCCGGCAAACTTTACGGGATGGGTTGTTACGAGATCTCCCTGGGTGACACCATCGGGGTGGGTACGCCGCTGAAGACGGGTGCCATGATACGTGCGGTATCGCGGCAGGTCCCCATAGAGAGGATGGCCGCCCATTTTCACGATACCTACGGCCAGGGACTGGCCAATGTGCTGGCGGTTCTGCAGGAGGGGATTTCGATTGTCGACAGTTCGGTTTCCGGTCTTGGGGGATGCCCCTACGCCAAAGGTGCAACAGGCAACTTGGCGACCGAGGATCTGCTTTACATGCTGGATGGCATGGGTATCGAGACCGGGGTTGACCTGGACAAGTTGCTGGATGCGGGTCGTTACATCTGCGACCATCTGGGCCGCCGCCCGGTATCCAGGGTGGGGCTTGCCCGGTCAACATGAGGCGCCGGTGAGTCTGTGTCTCCCGGCTTACCTAATCCGGTGGAATGGAGTATGTACCCGTGGCGTGGCCGACCAGTTCCTTGTCGATATCTGTGAACACGGAAACCTCCATCACTGCGAGGCGTTTGCCGAGCTTGATGGATCTGCCTTCGGCCAACAGGTCACGTTCAGCGGGTTTGCGCAGGAAGTTGATGTTGAAGTTTGTGGTGACGGCAAGTTTCACCTTGCCTATGAGGCTAAGCACCACCGCATACATGCAGGCATCGGAAAGCAGCATCATATGGGGGCCGGAGATGGTTCCGCCGGGGCGCACCGAACGCTGATGGTAGGGCAGGCGCATGATCACCCGGCCGGCCTCGATTTCTTCGAGCACAAGCCCGGCATCCGCCGCCCAGGGTATTTCCTCGTCGATGATCTGGTGAAACTCTTCGATCGATATCTTTGCCATGAACAAAGCCCCATTGTTCTTTGTGGAGTGAAGTCTGCCACATACTCGGGCATTTTTATAATCGCGTTAACTGAGCCTGAAGGAGATGGAATGATAAGCGAAACAATCAAGCCCCGGTTTCTGGAGACCGATGCCCTGGGTCATATCAACAACACGGTCATCCCAGGCTGGTTCGAAGGTGCGCGTGATCCGGTGTTCCGCTGGTTCACGCCGGACCTGGATACCAAGAAGTGGCGATTGATACTCGCCAAGATCGATGTGGCGTTTCACGAGGAACTCTATTACGAGTATCCGGTGGAAATCAGGACCTATATCGGCCGCATTGGAAACTCCTCTTTCGACGTCTACCAGGAAGTGTGGCAGCATGAACAGAAATGTGCGTCGGGTACTGCGGTACTGGTCCACTTCAACCATCAGACCAAGGCCTCGGCAGCGATCCCCGCCGACATACAGGCCCTGATGAGGGAGCACCTGTACCCGGCGGATCAGTAGACAGTACACTGGGATCACACTTTAGGTCAGTCAATCAGCGGTCATCCCTATGTCCACCCAACCCGAACTCAAAGACGCCACATTGACCCTGCAGGACCGGATCGCCACACTTACTCTGCAACGCGACGATGTCCGCAATGCCCTTACCGGCACGCAGCTCATCGATGATATCGTCAGCTCGGTGGAGTGGGTAAACCGGCAAAGCGGTGTCTCGGTACTGATTGTCACAGGCGAGGGAAAGGCCTTCAGCGCCGGCGGTAATGTCAAGGAAATGCGTGACAAAACAGGTATCTTTGGCGGCACCCTGGACGAGATACAGAAGCAGTATCGTCAAGGCATTCAACGGATTCCGCTCGCATTATACAACGCGGAGGTTCCCACCATCGCCGCGGTCAATGGCGCGGCAGTCGGTGCCGGCATGGATCTCGCCTGCATGTGCGATATGCGTATCGGTTCGACCAGGGCGCTGTTCGGAGAGACCTTTATCAATCTCGGTATCATACCCGGTGATGGCGGAGCCTGGTTCCTGCAACGGCTGATCGGTTATCAGACCGCCGCAGAACTTACCTTCTCCGGTCGACTGGTGGAAGCAGAAGAGGCGAAAGCGCTGGGTATTCTGTTGAGGGTGGTCGAACCCGAAGAACTGATGCCGCAGGCGTTACAGCTTGCCCGAACCATCGCGGCCAAACCACCGTTGGCGGTACGCTATACCAAGCGCCTGATGAAACTCGCCCAACAGAAGGCGCTACCGGATTTTCTGCAAACCTGCGCCAACTTTCAAGCCATCTGCCACCATACGGAGGATCATCACGAAGCCGTCGACGCCTTTCTGGCCAAGCGGGAACCGAGTTACAAGGGTAAGTAGTGCCCGACAAAATCAAAGGCGCTTCCCATTCGACTAAAATCCAACCCTTCTGTAGCATCGAATTGCTTCAACCATCGGCCTGTAGGGTCGAATTCATTCGACCATCGGTCTGTAGGGTCGAATTCATTCGACCAATGCTTGAGTCGGCCGAATGAATTTGGCCCTACAGCATTAATCTACCCACTCATTAGAATGCCTCGGCCGGCATCGCCATGATATCTTTCGCACCGGATCGGACGGCAACTCCATAGGCTGTGCTGCGCGGTAATATCTGCGCCGCGTAAAAACCGGCGACAGTGATCTTGGTCCGATAAAAATCGTCCGTCGACCCATTGTCGATATACCGCTGGGCCGCGATTGCACCCTTGGTCAACAACCAGCCGCCCAGGGTCGTACCCATCAGCATCAGAAGATTTACCGCAACCGAGCCGGCCATATCCGGTTGTTCGGCATTTGCGAGTACCCAGTCGACCGCGTCGGACAGTGCCTCCAAGGCATCGGAAAATCCTGTCTTCATTATCTCGTAGTCTGAGCCTTCCATGGCCAGGAGTTCGGCCTCGAACTGCCGCATCTCGGTCAGCAGTGCGCCTATCTCGGCACCCCGGTCGCGCAGTATCTTGCGCCCGATGAGGTCGCTTGCCTGGATACCGGTGGTACCTTCGTAGATGGTGGTAATACGTGCGTCACGCAGGTACTGCGCCGCGCCTGTCTCTTCGATAAAGCCCATACCGCCGTGTACCTGCACGCCCAGGGAGGTGACTTCCTGGGCGGTCTCGGTACACCAGGCCTTGACCACCGGTGTGAGCAGATTCAGACGTTGCTGCTGACTTCGCCTGACCGCGTCATCCCCGGCATGGTGCGCATGGTCGTGGACGGCAGATGCCACGCAGGCAATGGCACGACCGGCTTCTGTCAGGGCGCGCATTTGCAGCAACATGCGGCGTACGTCCGCGTGATGGATGATTGCCACCCGGCCGTCGTGACCGGGCGCATAGCCCTGGATACGTTCCCGTGCATAGGATACTGCCTGCTGATAGGCGCGCTCCGACAGTCCAACACCTTCCACACCGACCTCCAGGCGGGCGTGATTCATCATCGTGAACATGCAGGCCAGGCCCCGGTGCTTTTCTCCCAGGAGATACCCTATAGCGCCGCCCCCGTCGCCAAAACTCATCAAACAGGTCGGACTGGCGTGTATCCCCAGTTTGTGCTCCAGGGACACCGCCCTGGCATCATTGCGTGCCCCCAGGCTGCCGTCGTCGTTGACCAGGTATTTTGGAACCAGGAACAGGGAGATGCCCTTGACGCCGTCCGGCGCACCGGGCAGGCGGGCAAGTACGAGATGCACGATGTTCTCCGACATCTCGTGATCCCCCCAGGTAATGAAAATCTTCTGGCCGCTGATCCGATAGTGGTCACCCTCGGGTTCGGCCTTTGCACGAACCGCCGACAGATCGGAGCCCGCCTGGGGTTCTGTCAGATTCATAGTGCCCGTCCATTCACCACTGACCATTTTCGGCAAATAGGTCTGCCTGAGTGAATCCGAGCCGTGCGCACTTATGGCCTCAATGGCTCCGGCGGTCAGCATGGGACAGAGCGCAAATGAAATGTTGGCCGAGTTCCAGATCTCGGCCACTGCGCACTGGATCAGGAACGGCAACCCCTGGCCATCGTATTCGGTGGGTTGATTCAAACCCTGCCAGCCACTTTCCACGAACTGCTGATAAGCTTCGGCAAATCCCGCCGGACTGACAACCCGGTCATTTTCCAGCCGGGTTCCCTGCTGATCCCCCGTTCGATTCAGCGGCTCCAGTATCCCGGCAGCATAGCGACCCGCTTCTTCCAGTATTGCCTCCACCATGTCGGGGGTGGCTTCTTCAAAGCCGGGATGCCGGGCAACTGAGCCGATATCGGCAAGTTCGGTGAGTACGAACTGCAACTCTTTGATAGGGGCCACATAGGACATGCAGGGTTCCTCTCTCTAAACATTAGGCCGCTAACCAAAGGATCAAACGACCGCGACTGCAACTGTAAGTTTTGAGCATTCGTTTTTACGCATAGTTGACGTAAACGTCAACTATGCTCTATTTTCGATCAGGAAGAAATGGAATTATCCCCCGGAGAGCGTATTGAATCCCGGCTGTTATCCAAACTAATCCCACTCACTTCTCATAAGGCCAACGTATCCATGCAGAACCTGCTAGCTGATGATGGGGAGCGTATCCATGTCGAGATTGTCGGGCAGGGCCCACCGGTAATACTGCTGCATGAGTGGGCCGCGGACCATTCTCTCTGGCATGTCATCGCCGGGAGATTGAAAGATCGATTCACATTATATTACTGGGATGCACGGGGCCATGCAGGTCATCCTGCACTCGGCAGCGAGCCACCCACGGTTCAGCGCATGGCCAGGGATCTGAGGCTGCTGATCGACGCTTTCGAACTGCAGCACCCGATACTGGTGGGGCACTCCATGGGCGCCCTGACCATCTGGGAATTTGTCAAACAGTACGGCTGCGACGACATCGCCAGGCTCTGTCTGCTGGATCAGTCTCCCCGCCTGTTGACAGGGAAGGACTGGCAGCTGGGGATATACGGTGATTTTTCCGAGGTGTACAGCCGCGATTTTTCACAACGCCTCAGGACCGATTTCCCGGAAACCGTTTTGCAGCTGATCGCCAATGGCAGAAATCAGCGGGCACGCAGACTTTACCGGGAGAACAGCAAGGGTTTTCAGCGATTGCGGGAAAAACTCGCGAGGATGGACCCGAACCCCCTGATTACCTGTTGGGAAAGCCTGACGGCCATGGACTGCCGCCCGATACTGCCGCAGATAGAGGTTCCCACACTGCTGATCTTCGGGGGCAACAGTAATTACTATGACCCACGGACCGGGGAGTACCTGCGTGAAGCCATCCCCGATGCTCGATTACACCTCTATGAGGGAGCGGATCACTCACCCCACCTGGCACAGTGCGATCGTTTCATACACGACTTGGTCACTTTTCTTGGGGAATGACCGTTGTAGGGCCGAATTCATTCGGCCAACAACCGGTTGATTCAAATCAAGCATTGGTCGAATGAATTCGACCCCACCGTTCCGGGTACTTACTTGAGCCTGCCGACAGAGATATAGGATGAAAACCGGTTTTTGAATGCAAAGGTACCGGGCCCTACCTGGGTTCCATTCGAAGGGCACCGTCGATACGGATGACCTCGCCGTTCAGATAGCCGTTGGTGATGATGTGTAAGGCCAGCGCGGCATACTCTTCCGGATCACCGAAACGCTTGGGGTTCTGCACCATCCGTATCAGCGGCTCACGCACCTCGTCGGTCATCCCCTTCATCATCGGGGTGTCGAAGATGCCGGGGGCGATGGCCATCACACGAATGCCCAGCTTGGCCAGATCACGGGCGACCGGCAGCGTCAATCCGGCGACACCGGCCTTGCTGGAGGCGTAGGCAGCCTGACCCATCTGACCGTCGTAGGCCGCGATCGAGGCCGTGTTGATAATCACCCCGCGCTCACCGCCGGCATCAGGGTCGTTATTGGCCATCTGCCCGGCCGCGAGACGCAGCACATTGAAGGTGCCGATCAGGTTGATATTGATCACCTGGGCAAACCGCTCCAACGGCAGTGCACCTTTCCGCCCGACAGTTTTTCCAGCCGGTGCGACACCAGCGCAATTGATGCAGACATGGATGGCGCCGAAGGCCTCGATGGTTCTGGCGATGCCCTGTTCGACTGAGACTGAGTCGGTTACATCGACCTTGGTAAAAAGTGCCTGGGCACCGAGTTTGTCTGCCAATGCCGTTCCGGCTTCTTCGTTGAGATCAAAGGCGACAACCCTGGCGCCCCGGGCAACGAGTTGCTCACAGGTGGTCAGACCCAATCCTGATGCGCCGCCGGTAACAATTGCAACTTTATTGCTGATATCCAAAGTAAATTCTCCTTAGGGCTCGCGCAACAATAAGTTCCCAGATTTGGGGCGTCGAGGCGCCCGGCTGGCAAGACGCGAAAACGCAGTAATATTCATTATATTTCAAGTTTTCGCAACACAGCCAGACGGGATGAATCGGCGTCCCAAAATGGGAACTTATCGTTGCGCGAGCCCCTAATTTCAGGTAATCGGGAAGACCTGTCGGACTGGGCGTTTGACTGCTGTGCGGAACCTTCGTTCTCCAGTCGCGGCCATTATAGAATTCCCCTTTGGGATAGCGAAGTGATTCACCGACTTGTCGGTAACTGCTCCCGGGGCTGGGTCAGAGGTGTGACTGCAGGCAGACCATTAACGACCTCGGCATAGCGCAGAACCGAAAGCGGCGGGTAAGCCGACAGCTGGCGTGCCGAATCCATATTGATGACATATGAGAAACGGCTGAGGCTTCGAATCGGGATTGCGACAGGGGGAATATCTTTTATCAGTATCTGTTCGGCCTGGAAACCTGCAAGCCTTCCGACGCTGTAATACCGGCTGGCTACGGCTATTAACGCGTGGGACTTGGTTGCCATGGCCTCATAGGCAGTGGCCACGGGCAGCCCCATTTTCAGTGCCTCGGAGGTGAAGCGATCCCGGTTCGCCATCAGGAAGGAACTCGAGCCTACGTAGACAAAATCAACATCTGCCTCTTTCATTTTGCGTAACGCCTCCGGGATATCGTCTGCAGTTGGTTTACCGTTTGCCTTCAACGGCATTTCGTGAGCTATCAGCTCGAAATCCATTCTCGTTGCCAGGGCCGCGATTTTATCGGCGTTAAGGACCGAGTTGAGCTCGTTCCTGTTGTATACAAGCCCGAGCCTTTTGAAAGGCCGGTAGGCTTTGATTGCCTTCATCTGCACCGCCTCCGGTACCCGGTTGCGTGTGCCCGTGACATTGGTTCGATTCGAGGATTCGTAGCCTGCCACGATCTTGGCACCGACGGGATCGGCCACGATCATGAAAACAACCGGTATTCCGGTAATATGGCGGCTCGGATCTACGGCGTCGATGGGACCTGCCACCTCCAAGGTCACAGAGGTACCCCAAGTGACTACAAGGTCGACTTTCCGATCTTTGGCCTCATGGATGAACTCGGTAAGCGAATCCCTTCTGCGATCGGCATTGCGAACAATGACCTCAGCGGTGATGCCGCGTTCCCGAAGATAGTCCTGAAAGCCTCGGCAGGCATCCTCGCAACCGCGCCAGACGATCATCATGACAGTAAAGGAACCCTCCCGGGCCAACGCCGATCCTGCAGTCGAAAGCATCATTGCAAAGAGGATGAGTGTCATCGCCAGTGTCGCAGAGGTTACGAGGCTTTTGGATATCGGTTTCATCGGGAATATTTCGAATACGGCCTTATATAGCCCTGCGGTCGACAACCTGAACGATCAGGAACAGGAAGGCAGAGCCAAACACCAGAGCGCCGGTGATACCAATCGAGCCTTCATAACCATAGGCTTCGATGAGCACGGCTGCCAGCAAGAGACCCAGCATGCTGCCCGTGCGTTCCAGAAACCGCAGGACGCTCAGGACCGTGGTACGACCCACGACGGGAATTTCACGGGAACAGATCTGGAGCGCAAGGGCTATTTGAGCCCCTTTTGTCAGGGCATGAGTCACGCCCAGTATGGATACTGTGAGGACAAAACCCCAGATACTCCGCCAGTCGTAAAACAGGATCAATCCACCGGCCGAAAAAAGTGAGCCCAGCCCGACAAGCCAAACCAACCCACCGGGCCGGCCTGATACTTTCGAAGCGATGGGATTCAACAGTACGATCAACAGGTAATAGACCATGATCACGCGGGCGATTTCAGAAGTACTTGCGCCGAGATCAGACAGGTAGAGAGGCGCCAGGTACCACAGATAGGCAGCAATAACGACGTTTGCCGGGATTGCCACGCAAAGCAGGAAGAGAATAAAACGAAAGTTCGACAGAACGGTTGCGGCATTGCGCAACATGCCTGCACGCTGAGTCTCGGAGGCAGCAGTGTCACCGGGAAGCTTGCCTTTATCGTCAGTCAGCATGCCCGCGGCGATTGCACCGGCAACCAGTGCCAGCAGGGCAGCAACGACAAACACTGCACGGTAGCCTACCCGGTCAGCGAGAATGCCCCCAATGGCAGTGCCGCACATCGTCGCACTCATGATGATACCGACAAAGATGATGAGGTTCTTGCCTAACCGTGTAGTCGTGCTGTTTGCAATGACGTAGTCCTGGCAGCTTATTGTAACTGCGGCATACCCAAGCGCGGTTATACCACGCCATACCATCAGCTCTTCGATGCTGCCCGCGACCGCACAACCCAGAAATCCCGCCACCGATGGAATCAGGCCGACCAGGAAAAGACGGCGACTGCCATGGCGCTCCGTCCATCCACCCGCGAACAGCGATGCCAGGGCCAGCACACCAAGGTAGATGATAATCGGCAGGCCGACGACCACAGGCTCGCTCAGCCAGGGAACCGGGGTATGGATCTCGCGTACAAAAAGGGGAAGAAAAGACTTCTGTAACTCTTCTGCAAAAGCGAAGACGAACAACGGGATGCGTACATCACTGGCTTCGGCTTGACGCAACTGTGTCGGCCCGGTCCTGCTCAACAGTCCAAACCGCTCTCCCACAATGCGCAGATGCGCACTGTCACTCTCAGGCGATGTCCGGACACGCAATGCTTCCAGGCTCATCCCCAATCGGGTACACAGATCAAAATATGTTGAGTGCAGTTTTCGCGCCTCATGGGATAGTCGGTGTGCGGCACGACCAATGGCATCGCGCGTTCGTATTCTAAGGATATGAGAGAAATCACCTTTCGACTGCTGATCCAACAGAACATTGAGTCGATGAATGGGTGCCGTGCCATAGACCAGGAGCAGAGCCAGCATGACCTCCAGTGTTACAAGGACAGCCGCAATCAGAATCACCAAGATATCGAACAGGATGTCATCCAGTTGCCTTTGAACGAATTTCCTATCGATTCCCACATGAATCGAGCCAAGGACCTTGTCCCTGAAGACAATGGGAACGATATGATCTACAGCGGACTTGGGCTCGATTACAGTTGTCTCACCTCGTGCAGTCAAAGCAGGATTTTCCCGTAGAAAATCCTGCGCCCTGTCGGTGATAGCGCCACTCTGATAGCGCAGTGTGCCGTCGGCGCCCGCGATTGCCACATAGGTCAGTTCATGGTGATTGTCCACGATCTCCTGGAGGTAGGAATCCGCTCCATAAACGGACTCGAAGGGAATGCCATAATTCAAGGCGTTTTTGAAGTCGTTTTCCACAACATGGCCGATCGTGCGGGCCTTGTTTCCCAGTTCCGGTGTCAAAAGACGGTTGAAGTCGTTGAAGGTCAGAACCGCGACAGCCATAGATGAAAAAGCCATTACCAGGGTTATCAGCAGGATCAGGCGCCGGGTCACGCGATACGCGTATCCCGTCTCCGGCTGGATCTGTGGCGTATTCAGGCTGTCATCGGGTGACTTCAACGCTCTTCCATTCCCGTTTTACCCGCGGTGCTTTCGAGGGTGTTGATTTCTCTGGTGGCCCGCGCGATTTGATAGCCGGCAGCCCGTACTTTGCTTTCCAGGTCGTCCGGGTCGGACAATCTCTTGCTGGATGAGACGACAGATCCTGATGATTCCTTATTGCCAGAGGCCGGGAAATCTCTCATCGCTTCATCGATTCGATCCACATAGCGGTCGAGATCGTGGAAGCCCCTTCGAATGGCAAAAAACGCGATACCACAGAAAATCAACAGGGTAATAAGACTGTTTGCGATCAGAGATCGGGTCTGCTCCGAAACTTTCGAGGAAAATGCGGCCTTTGAATAAGTAAAAAGTACACCACCGACGGTTTGCCCAAGATTGTCCGTAAGGGTCACACCGCTGGAGAATACGGTGTCTCCCTCCATGCTCCATTCCCGCTCGTCGGTCTGTGTCTGAACTTCCAGGATCTCCGGTTCCACGATTTCATTTAACCGCTCCGGCGACGTTGAAAATAGTATCTGTCCGGCAAGATCGAAGATGTCGACGGCGTCGATCCGGATATCATTCTCCCTTGCCCGGGTGATCAAACTATCAGCGTTTCTTAATTCGGACAGCGACAGGCCCAGGTCGATGGCTGCCTCGAGCGGATCTGCGACCGATTCGGCCAGTACAGTGAGACGGCTTTGCACCAAATGGGTGAGAGTGGTCTGGAACCTGAGGGTGCTCATCATGAA
>JAHEHQ010000271.1 GCA_024644505.1 Gammaproteobacteria bacterium | reverse complement strand
CAGGAGCACGAAAACGATGCCCTGCCGCCAGGCAAAAAGGCTGTCGTAGGTTCGCAGTATTTCGTCGCGCAGAATCGGGCGCGTATCCGGCAGGCTTTGGGCGAGTTTCTCCGCCACCTTGCCGACCTCCCTAGGGTTGCGCACCGCCAGCACGATATCGGTAAACTGACCTTGCGATATGCCAGTCAGTTTTCTGAAGGCCTTTTCGGACATCAATACCAGGTCTGCATTAAGAAGTTCCGACTCGGCATCCAGAAGCGCACCCACCTGAAACACAAAGGTCTTGCCGTCGTCAGACCGCAGGGGAAAGTAATCCCCGATACCGATGCCCCGCGTGCGCGAGATACCCTGCCCGATGACCACCTCATTGATCGCCAGCTCCCGGTCGGGCGCAACCATCACGGTATAGTTCGCACCCACCCCCGGATCATAGAAATAGCCCCAAAGACGCCCTCTCTTGTCCGATACCCCGCGAATGCGCCCGATACTTTCCAGATAATCCACCGGGATCATGGCGTGGCGTCCGGCGACCATGCGCTGAACGATGATCTCCGGCGCCCCCTGCAGCACCAGGCCGGCCTCCTTGCGCAGGGCGTGGGTAAACAGCATGACAGAACCGAGCATGAATACGATCAACGCATAGACCATCAGCAGCCCCAGGTTCTTGCCTTTGCGGCGCAGCAGGGATGAGAGGGTGAAATCGATCAGATAACCCTGCTTGCGGAAAAACGCCATCATTGTAGAAGCCGCTGCGAGGGTGGCATAAATGATCCGGTCGGGAAGTGTTCCATGGAACCGGGATGATCCTGGAACGGACTGTGCCTGTCGGCCTGGCTCGGATGACGGGTATAGCGTGCTTCGGTAAAAAGTGCGATGTCGGTCAATCCCAGCGTTCTTACCATCCTGGTTCGCTCTTCGAGAATGGGCGCCGCATAGGAGCGGCGCATATGCCCATCCAGGATGGTGAGCGCCACCGACAGAATGCCAAGGGCAGAAAAAGACAAAAAAACAGTGGACTTGCGCACCTGAATCCTATTCATGGCCAGTATGGCCGAGACAAACAGAATGGCAGTTTATAGAGTGGACCGGGACCGGCTAACTGATCATTATCAAATCAGGTGGGTGTGGATGGCATATGAGGGGAAATCTGTCGAAAAGTGTGTGATATGACCCACTTTTGGGTGGGGACATTTTTTATGTTCCCCCTATACGGACCAGAACAAGGAGTTGCCTAACCCCCCTCCTCCACAAGCGTGGTCAGCGTCCGATAGTCGATCTTGCCGGTGCCCAGCACCGGTATCGCCTTGACCACCATTATCCTGGCCGGCAGATTGATGGCGGCAATACCCCGGTCCCTGGCATAGGTACTCACCAGGTCCCGCGTGGCTTCAGGGTTGTCCGTGGCAAGCACCAGTTGCTCCCCCTTCTTCGGGTCGGGAAGGCTCACCACCGCATGCCTGAAGTCTGGCCACAATTCCGCCGCCATTGCCTCCACGGCAGCAAGCGACACCATTTCTCCGCCGATCTTGGCAAAACGCTTTGCACGGCCCTGGATCCTCACATAACCGTCCTTGTCTATGCTGACGATGTCGCCGGTGTCGTACCAGCCATCCTCCGGCGGCTGGATGCGTCCCGGATCCTCCACGCGCAAATAGCCGCTCATCACGTTGGGGCCATATACCCAGAGCCTGCCACCGGTCTCGATACCGGGCACCGGATCGAGCCTGTGCAACAATCCTGGCACCAGTTTCCCCACGGAGCCCGGCTGGTTGTGCATGGGACTGTTCATGGCCAGTACCGGGGCCGTCTCGGTGGCCCCGTAGCCTTCAAAGATGCGCACCCCGTAGCGTTCGCTCCAGAGCCTGCGGGTCTCATCCTTGAGCTTCTCCGCGCCGGTAAACACATAGCGGATGCTGTAGAAATCATAGGGACTGGCGAAGCGGCCATAACCGGATAGAAAGGTGTCGGTGCCGAACATCAAGGTGGCGTTGGTGTCGTAGACCATTTCCGGCACGATGCGATAGTGCAGCGGCGAGGGGTAGAGAAAGATCTTGATGCCCGAGAAGATCGGCAGCAGGGTGGCACAGGTGAGACCGAAGGAGTGGAACAGGGGCAGTACGTTGAACACGATGTCGGATGGGCCGAAGTCAATCATGGATGCCACCTGGAACCGGTTGGCATGCAGATTGGTATGACTGAGGACCACACCCTTGGGGGTGCCTTCGGTACCGGAGGTAAACAGGATAACAGCCGGTCCCTCGGGATCGCGGTTGGCACCGCTCAGACGATAGGTCAGGCGCGGTGCAAAAACGGCAGCCATCAGCGCCCTGAACTTGGCTATCGTACCCAGTGACTGGCCCAGATCCTCCAGGTAGGACACGCTGATACCCGCAGACTCCAGCGCCTCCACGGTTTCCTGGAGCTTGCCCAGTTCGATGAATCTCCGTGAACTGTAGACCGTCTTGACCCCAGCGGCCTTGCAACTGCTGACCATGTTCCGGGCACCGGTGGAAAAATTGAGCATGGCCGGCACCCGCCCATAGGCGTGCAAACCAAAAAAAGCCAGCACCGTGGCAACACTGTTGGGCAGCAGCAGGCCTACAGGTTCCGCCGGCGCGGTTTCCCGGGCCATGGCCCGCCCCAGGGCAAAACTGCCGGTGAGGGTGCGACGATAACTGATGGGCTTGCGCTCCAGGTCTTCCAGCACCCGATGAGAGCCACCGTGGGTTTTGACGGCATCCAGCAGGGCGTCGAACAGCGTTTGCCGGTAGTGACTGCTTTCGAACATCATGCTAGTCATCAGGGCAGACAACTCTCGGCCCGCATATGCCCTGCGACTGCGGCTGCGCAGATCCGGGGGTATCGACAGGGTCTGCGGGGGCAGGAACCTGACCCGGATCTTGGGAAACCAGCGGATGCGCACCTTTCCGCGCAGCCTGGAGAACGGGCTGTACTGGGCCCCGTCCAGACGCACCGGCACAATCCGGGCTTCGGCCTTGTCGGCCACCATGCCAGGGCCTTCAAAAACCTTCATCAGGGAACCGGTGACGGTAATCCGGCCCTCGGGAAAAATGACAACCTTCTCCCCGTGTTTCACCGCATCGATCAGGGTGCGGGTCGAAAGCGGGTTGGTCGGGTCAATGGGGATAACCCGGGCGAGGGTATCGAAGAACCTGAACAGCCAGTTCTTTGCCACAAAGGTGTTAACCGCGAAGGTGAGATCATTGGGTACGTAGGCTGCAATCAGGGCGGGGTCCAGAAAAGACTGGTGGTTGGAGACGATAAGTACCCGGTCCCCCGCCTCGCGCAGATGATTGAGCCCGGTAACTTCAACCCGATAGAACATCTGCAGCAGCCAGGCAACAACGGCCTTGACCAGAGCGCCGGGCAGCAGCCGTGTTATGTAGATGGCCACTGCCAGGTTCAGCAGGGCGATCACCAGGAAGATCTCGGGGATGCTCAGATCGAGGGAGATCATCAGGGCGATACCCAGGGCCGAAAGCACCATGAACAGGGCATTGAAGATATTGTTGGCCGCAATGACGCGGGCACGGTGCCGTACGTTGCTGCGATGCTGGAGGATCGCGCTGAGAGGAACGATATAGACGCCGCCGGCGACCGCGATTAGCCCGATATCAAACAGGATGCGCCAGCCGGAGAAACTGTCCAGAAATTCGGCGATCCCGATTACGGCCCCCGTCGTACCGAGTCCGTGCCGGCTGGCGAAATAGAGGTCTATGGTAAACAGGCTGATGCCCAACGCTCCCAGGGGAACGAAGCTCGCGTGCACCTCGCCCTTGAGCATACTGTTGCAAAGCAGGGAACCCAGGGCCATACCAACGGAAAACACCACCAGGAAAAGAGTCGCCAGGTGATGATCGCCACCCAGCACCTCCTTGGCAAAGGGGGTGATCTCTGCCAGGAAGGTGGCCCCCACCAGCCAGAACCAGGAGATAGCCAGGATACTGAGAAAGATATCCCGGCGCGATGCGGCATAGCGCAGCATCTCCCAGGTTGAAGTGAAGACATTAGTGTCCACCACCAGTTCAGGTGCCGCCGCCCCGGTAGCTGGGATGCGGCGGCTCGCCATCCAGCCGAGGATGGCCATGACCACCATCATGCCCGAGACGAGGAACAGGCCGTTTTGCTCCAGCACCAGTTTTCCGGCAATGGTGCCAAGCAGAATGGCGATAAAGG
>JAHEHQ010000270.1 GCA_024644505.1 Gammaproteobacteria bacterium | reverse complement strand
GCCCCCGGCTGAAGCCCGGAAACCCCTGATTCTGGCATCCGCACAACGTGGGTGCGAAAAGCCGTCTTTTTCTTTATCTCCACCACTTCCGCGGTGCCCTGAACGATGCCTGTGAACATGAAACCTTCCCATCGTTTGATATAAGACCGCACCGGTCGTGCAGTTTCAGATGATAGCAGTGCTCTACTTGATAGTAGAATACCCGGGACCATTTCCAATCGAGAAAGCAACATGCTACGCGATACACCGAAAACCATCTATTTGAAGGATTACCGACCGCCGGAATTCCTGATAGACACCGTTGATCTTCATTTCGATCTGGGCAGTGAGGCGGTACGGGTAAAGGCGAAGCTGACGATGCGCCGCAACCCGGCCGGCGGTAGCGGTGATGGGCCGCTGTTTCTGCACGGGGAACAGCTGGAGCCGCTCTCCCTGATGCTGGACGGCTCGGTATTGACCCCCGAGGCCTACAGCATCGATGAGCAGGGCTTGACGATTTCCCGGGTCCCCGAGAGATTCACCTTGGAAAGCGAGGTGCGGATAAGGCCCGCGGAAAACACCGCGCTGGAAGGGCTTTATCAATCGGGCGGGATGCTGTGCACCCAATGCGAGGCCGAGGGTTTTCGCCGCATTACCTGGTTCCTGGATCGTCCCGATGTGATGACACGCTTTACCACCACAATCACTGCGGACAGGAGCAGGTTCCCGGTGCTCCTGTCCAACGGGAACCTGGTTGAAAGCACCGACACGGCAGATGGTCGTCATCGGGTAACCTGGGTCGATCCCTTCCCCAAACCCAGTTATCTGTTTGCCCTGGTTGCGGGGAATCTGAGCCTCATCGAGGACAGCTATGTCACGGCATCGGGACGGTTGGTGGCACTGCGCATCTATGTGGAGCCGGAAAACACGGACAAGTGCAGCCACGCAATGCAATCACTGAAAAATGCCATGGCCTGGGATGAAGACAACTACGGTCGCGAGTACGACCTGGATGTCTACATGATCGTTGCGGTCAATGACTTCAACATGGGCGCGATGGAAAACAAGGGGCTGAATATCTTCAATTCCAAGTTCGTGCTGGCCCGGCCGGACACCGCAACCGATCAGGATTTCCAGGGTATCGAAGGCGTTATCGCTCATGAGTATTTTCACAACTGGACCGGCAACCGGATCACCTGCCGCGACTGGTTCCAGCTCAGTCTTAAGGAGGGGTTGACGGTCTTCAGGGATCAGGAGTTTTCGGCGGACATGGGTTCCCGGGGCGTCAAGCGGATCGAGGATGTGCGTCTTCTACGCGCGCACCAGTTCGCCGAAGATGCCGGGCCCATGGCCCACCCGGTGCGTCCCGACTCCTACCTGGAGATCAACAACTTCTACACCGTCACAGTGTATGAAAAGGGTGCCGAAGTGGTGCGTATGCAGCGCACCCTGCTTGGGGCAGAGGCCTACCGGCAGGCCATGGATATCTACTTTGAACGGTATGACGGACAGGCGGTGACAACCGATGATTTCACCGACTGCATGGCGGAGGCGGGTGGCAGGGACCTGGCGCAGTTCAGATGCTGGTACAGCCAGGCCGGAACCCCGCATCTGACGGTGAGCGATGAATTCGAACAGGCTCGGGAGGTCTATACCCTGAGCGTCAGGCAGACCTGTCCACCCACGCCGGGGCAACCCGAAAAGCGCCCCTTTCACATCCCCCTGGCGCTGGGGCTGCTGGACGGTCAGGGGCAGGACCTGCCCCTTTGCCTGGAAGGGGAGGACGAATCATCTGCGGACACCACACGGGTGCTGGAGTTGCGCGGTGAGGAGGAGATTTTCCGTTTCACCGGTATTAAGAACAAGCCGGTTCCCTCCCTGTTGCGCGGTTTTTCCGCTCCCGTGAAGCTGTCATACGACTACGATGACGACGACCTGATGTTTCTCATGGCTCACGACAGCGACGGCTTCAACCGCTGGGATGCGGCCCAGACCCTGGCCCAGCGAATACTGCTGCGGCTTGTCGAAGACCCTGCATACAGGTTTCCCGGGAGATTGATCGATGCCTACCGCCGCACACTGAACGATGAAACCACAGACAAGGCATTGCTTGCAGAGATCCTTACTTTGCCTTCGGAATCCTATCTGGGCGACCAGATGGAGCGGGTGGATGTGGAGGCTGTCCACAGAGCGCGCACCCAACTGAGAGTGGAAGTTGCGGGTCAGCTCCGTGCAGATCTGCTTCACGTCTACCGGGACAACCAGACCTCGGGCCCCTACGAGGTCGATTCAGCTTCCATCGCCCGCCGGCGCTTCAGGAATCTTTGTCTCGGCTATTTGATGGAGCTGAAGGAGGACGAGATCTACAGTCTGTGCGATAGTCAGTACCGTCAGGGACAGAATATGACCGATGTGGTGGCGGCATTGTCATTGATCGCGGACGGTGACGCGCCCCAGCGGGAGCCCTTGCTGGAAGATTTTTACGGCAAGTGGAAAAACGATCCGCTGGTTCTCGACAAGTGGTTTACGGTTCAGGCTGTCTCCAGCAGGCCGGATACCCTGAGCAGGGTCTGCGACCTGATGGATCATCCGGCATTTTCGATCAGGAATCCCAACCGGGTGCGCAGTCTGATCGGCGCCTTCTGTTCGGCCAATCCCGTCAGGTTTCACAATGCAGATGGCAGCGGCTATGCCTTTCTTGTCGATCGGGTGCTGGAGCTGGATCGATTGAACCCCCAGGTGGCTGCGCGCCTGTTGAGGATAATGGCGCGGTGGAAACGCTACGATGAGCAGCGCGGGCGGCTGATGCAGGATCAACTCCAGCGTGTTCTGTCGGTCGATGGGGTTTCCAAAGATGTCTATGAAATTGCCACCAAGAGTCTGGAGGCCTGAATCTCAGGCATTTCGTTACCTGTCATGGCAAAACCGAAGACACCCCTGCTTACTGTAGACATCATCATTGAGCTCAAAGATCGTCCCGATCATCCTATCGTGATGATCAGACGACGAAATCCACCCCATGGCTGGGCATTTCCCGGTGGCTTCGTGGATGTCGGGGAATCCGCTGAACAGGCTGCTGTGCGAGAGGCGAGGGAGGAAACGGGGCTCGAAGTCGTTCTGAACACGCTGCTGGGTTGTTATTCGGATCCTGACAGGGACCCGCGCGGACACACCGCCAGTGTGGTCTATATTGCCGGCGCCTCGGGTTCTCCCGCTGCAGCCGACGATGCCGCGGATATCCTGGTCTGTGACCCGGGAGCACCTCCGGAACCCCTGGTATTTGATCATGGGCGGATATTGTCGGACTATGTTTCGTATCGCAACGGCGGCAACCTGCCTGCGCCAGACAGTATGGGCGCGACCGGAGATCCGGGAGTAAGAGAGAAGGACAATAGTGTATATTAGCCCGAAACCGGCTGCGGTTCATGGATCCACCTGGTAAGCAGACTTGGAAATCATCAGTCATTTTCCCGATAAACCGAATTCCCATCCGCCGCTGCTTTTCATACACGGCGCATTTTGCGGCGCCTGGGTGTGGGAGGAGCATTTCCTGCCCTTCTTTGCGGAAAACGGGTTCGAGTCCCATGCAATGAACCTGCGTGGTCACGGTGACAACGGGAAGCAGGGGTACATGCACCATATCGGGCTGGCGGATTATGTCGAAGACCTGCACGAAGCGGTTGCGCACCTGGACACAGCACCGATCCTGATCGGCCATTCACTGGGTGGGGTCGTGGTTCAGAAATGGCTGAAGAACAACGATGCCGCGGGCGCCGTGCTCATGGGTTCCGGTCCTCCCCACGGCATGCTGCCGTCATCCGTCGGCATGATGTGGCGCGACCCGCTCCTGGTATCTCAACTGGCACTCGCCCAGATATTCGGCCCCGGAGTCGCGTTGGCAGACACCGCTCGCAAGGCGCTGTTCTCAGACAGTCTGCCGGCGGATGTGGTCAAACAGCATTTTTCCCGCGGCTCGGCGGAGTCCATACGCGTCGGTTTCGAACTGATATGGCCGGACTTGCCAATGCCGGAGTGGAACCGTGAAATCCCGGTGTTTGTAGTCGGCGCGGAGAACGATTTTTTCGTATCCCCGGTGATGGTCAGGGCAACGGCAAATGTCTACAAGACCAGGGCGGTGATTGTTCCCGACATGGCACACGCCATGATGCTGGAACCGAACTGGCATGTCGTCGCGGAACATATCCTGGCATGGGTTCATGACGG
>JAHEHQ010000024.1 GCA_024644505.1 Gammaproteobacteria bacterium | reverse complement strand
GCAGTGGAGTGTTTGTCCCATTCTCGCCCCACCTCTGAAAAAACAGCGAAACGAGGGGATTCCAGCGCCTCTTAATGCTTTGTTTCTATTAGGGAATCTGGCGCGCCCGAGAGGATTCGAACCTCTGACCTCTGCCTCCGGAGGGCAGCGCTCTATCCAGCTGAGCTACGGGCGCTTGTGATGTGGTTAATCGCGAGTGTACAGGCCCGCTTGAGAACGGAATCCGGTCTCTGCTGTATCGGCGGCGGGCTGAAGACCGGGTATATTACCCCGAGGCCCAAAGTGAGTCCATGTGTGGTGTCGATCTTTTTCCCTATTGCCGTTATACTCAGCCCGTCATATTACCGGGTTCTTATACGCGGAGGGTCGGATCAGTGAGCCACAGAGTAGTTTCCCTAGTACAGGTCGCCTTGGCGGCTTCACTTATTTGCAGCGGACAGGTTTTCGCCGAATCCCGTGCGGATGTACTGGAGCGTATCAAACCCGTCGGTACGGTGGCGGTTGAAGGTCAGGCAATGCCAGCGTCGGAACCGGCAGCCGCCCCTTTGGCTGAATCGAAACCGGCCCCGGTGGCCACCGCGGCAGCACCGCCCCCGGCCGCCGAACCGGCCCCGGTCCAGACTGCCGCAGCACCGTCCACAGCCGGCGGTACTGCCAGTGGTGCGGAGCTTTACAAGACCAAGACCTGTTTTACCTGTCACGGTGCAGATGCCAATTCCCCGATCATGCCCGTCTATCCCAGACTGGCAGGCCAGAACGCGGTCTATCTGACAAACCAGATGAAAGACATCAAGTCCGGCGCCAGAGAGCATGGGCAGACCATGGTGATGAAGGGCATCATGGCGAACGTATCGGATGAAGAGATTCAGGCGATTGCCGAATGGATCAGCACGCAATAAAGGACATGGGGTTGATCAGCCTGCCGATAACCTGAGCAGGCGAAATCAGTGGAAAAAAGAGGCCCCATTATCGTCAAGTCGTTCAGCAAAGGTGTGGAAACTGAGTAATTCCTAACCTAGAATCCCCCAGTATGCTTGGCATGCTGGGGGATTTGTTTTGCCGAAGAAATCTTCGAGAGCTAAAACATCTCGGATTCCGGAAGAATCATGTGGAATTCAAGTCAACTTTTGTAAGAACCCACAGTGTAGGAATTTCGGGGTACCCGCCAAGCAAAAAACCAGCAAGAGAGCATCGGATTCCGACGCCTACGTTGTTGTAGGGACAGGTGAACGGAAGCCTGGAATAAAATGCAAAGCCTGTGGTGAAATCCCTCGCCTCAAGAGCAATCTTGCCATTAAACAAGAACGCGATCGAATCTCTCGGTATCTTGCCCCCCGCCGAGAACCCTCCTGTCCGGATGCGGCCTGTGCCAACCACGGTATCGGCATGCTATCCAACCCGCAGGCTTATTACCCGCATGGGCATAGCCGAGCAGGCTCAACGCGGTATTAAGTGTAAAGCCTGTGGCAAGACCTTTGCGGTGGGGAAGTCCACGCGTGGTCAGAAAGCGCCGGAGAAGAATCGCCAGATCTTCATGGAGGTGGTTAACGGGAATCCCATCAAGCGAATTTGCGAATTGGCTAATGTGCGGCCACAAACCGTCTACAACAAGATTGACTTCTTTCACGAGCAATGCCTTAAGTTCCTTGGCGACAAGGAACGACGGCTTAAAGAGGGCTTTCCAATCGAAAAGCTCTATTTGTCATCGGACCGTCAGGATTACATCGTCAATTGGACGCACCGGAAAGATAAGCGGACCACCCAGCTAAGTGCGGTTGGCACCGCCGACAACGGGAGCGGTTACGTCTTCGGCATGCATCTCAATTTCGACCCGGATGCCGATCCCATCGCCACGGAAGCGGCAGCTCATGTTGCAGGCGACTATCAGGTTAAACTGCCCTTCCGTCAATTCGCTCGACTATGGCTGGTGCAAGACTACGGAAGCGAAAAAGACACGTTTGACACCGCCCCACAGAAAATCACCAGCGGCAATCTGACCAAAGACATCGAGTATGCCTATAACGTCGTGGCTCGTCGGGAAGACACCGAGATTTCCGATCGCATTCCTGCCACCCATAAATTGCCAGCTCAGGGCATGCAGGTGCATGCCGAATACACGTTATACGCGCATTTCCAGTTCTTGAAACAGCTTTTCGGTGGTGTCGGAAAACTCCGGTTCTTCCTCGATCAGGACTCCGGCATACGCGCTGCCTGCCTCTCAGCGTTCCAGGAAGAGATTAGGGCTAACACGGCCGATGCATTTTTCGTCACCATAGACACATCCATGACCCAGGATCAGAAGCGCGAAGAAGTGGGTTTGCGCCGTGAGGCATTCAAAAGGGAAAAAGACCGTTTTCCGGGGAAAAGTGACTACCAAGTCAAAATTGAGCTTGTCAAAGAACAGTTGGCCAACATGCCGAGATTTGGCCCTTGGGGCGACCGATGGTTGTTCCATCCGTTCCCGACGATGCAGGAACCGAAGATGGCGATCTGCCACCTCACGGACCAAGCGCAATACGATGTTGACCATCTTGCCGGGCTATACCTCAAGGCCAGCATGAGCGGCATCGACGTGTTCTTTCAGATGGTCAGAAGCCGACTTTCCGCATTGAGTCGTGGCGTACCCACAGCGGGAAGTGCTCGCCGGATCTGCCATCGTAACAGTCCTTATAATCCCAAGATGACCGAAAAACTGCTGATCATCTTACGGACCTACGTCAACTATTGCCTGCCGTCATCGAACAAGAATGCTAAAACGCGGGCGATGCGACTGGGTTTGGCCAAAGGCAAACTGCGCGTCGAGGACATCCTGTATTACTCTTGATGCAAGAAACAAAACCCCGGCCTCCAAACCTGGAAGCCGGGGTTTTTCTGCCGTTTTCAGCAAGCCCGGTCAGCAGGTTTCCATACCTTTGCTGAACGGCTTGCATTATCGTGGCCTTCTTTTTTGGGTACAGGCTATTTGCCCAGCATCGACCGCATATTGGCCAGATGCGCGTTGCCCCGTTGCTGTTTTTCTGATTTTGTCAGCTGGTTGTCCCGCCCCTCCCAGACCAGCTCCTCCTCAGGCAATTCAGCCAGAAAGCGGCTTGGCTCGCAGGCGGTCATTTCCCCGTAGCGTTTACGCTTTGTGGCGAAGCTCAGGGTGAGCACACGCCGGGCACGGGTCATGCCCACATAGGCCAGCCGGCGTTCCTCCTCGATGTTGTCTTCCTCGATGCTGGTGCGGTGCGGCAGCAGCTCCTCTTCCATGCCCACCAGGAACACGTATGGGAACTCGAGCCCTTTGGCCGAATGAAGGGTCATCAGATGCACCTTGTCCCCGCCGCTGTCGTCATCCTGCCGTTCCAGGACATCCTGAAGGGTGAGATGATTGATTATCCCGGGCAATGATTCTCCCACCATGTCGCCTTTGCAGAGCCTTTCCAGCCAGGCGATCAGATCGGTAACATTTTCCCACCGGTTTTCCGCTGTCTTGTCGCTGGCACTCGAGGAATAGAGCCAGTTTTCATAGTCCAGTTCGTTGAGCATGCTCTTGACCGTCCTGACCGGATGGTCCCGTTCCGCCTGTATGCGAAATTCCGCGATCCAGCGGCTGAATTCTCTCAGACGCTGAAGCGGGCGGCCCGTCAGGGCCTGTTCCAGACCCAATTCATCACAGGCATCCAGAAGCGGAGTATGGCGTTCCGTGGCATAACGGCCCAGCTTCTCCAGTGTGCCCGGACCTATCTCCCTGCGGGGAGTATTGATGATACGCAGGAAGGCGGCATCGTCCTCGGGGTTGGCGAGCAGGCGCAGATAGGCCATCACGTCCTTGATCTCGGTGCGGCTGAAAAACGACGTGCCGCCACTGAGATAGTAGGGAATATTCTGCTGGCGCAGCACGGTTTCGAAGAGCCGGGCCTGGTGGTTGCCCCGGTACAGGATGGCATAATCACCAAAGGCGGCCGATCCCGTGAAGCGGTGATGAATGATTTCCGAAACCACCTTTTCCGCCTCGTGGTTCTCGTTGCGGCAGGGGAGAACCCGGATGGGATCTCCGGGCCCCAATTCACTCCACAGGCGCTTTTCGAACACATGGGGATTGTTGGCGATGAGATGGTTGGCCGCCTTCAGGATGCGCCCCGTGGAACGGTAATTCTGTTCCATCTTGATGACCTGCAGTCTCGGGAAGTCGGTTTGAAGCTGCTTCAGGTTTTCGGGACAGGCGCCGCGCCAGGCATAGACAGACTGGTCATCGTCACCCACCACCGTGAGTGCCTGGCGAACGCCGACCAGTTTCCGGACCAGTTCGTACTGGCTGAGATTGGTATCCTGGTATTCATCCACGAGCAGGTATCTAATCCGGTTCTGCCAGGTTTCCAGGGCGTCTTTCTGTACCCGGAACAGTTCCACCGGCATCAGGATCAGATCGTCGAAGTCCACGGCGTTGTATGCGCGAAGTGCCCGCTGGTAGCTGCCGTAAAGTCCCGCTGTGCGCAGTTCCAGGGGGTCTTCCGACCTCGCGACAGCCTCCTCGGGTGTGGTCATGGCGTTTTTCCAGGCGGAGATGGACCACTGAAAACGGGCAGCTCGAGCCTCATCGTCCGAATCGGCTCGCAGCAGTTCCCTCAGCAGATTGGCGCTGTCCTGATCATCGAAGAGACTGAAGCCGGGTTTCAGCCCCAGCCTTTTGTACTCCTTGCGGATGATATTCAGGCCCAGGGTGTGAAAGGTGGAGATGTTAAGTCCCTTTGCGCTTCCCTTTTTCAACAGGCCGCTCACCCGCTCCCTCATTTCCCTGGCAGCCTTGTTGGTAAAGGTGACCGCGGTGATATGCCGGGGCTCCAGGCCCACATGGTTTATCAGGTGGGCAATCTTGCGGGTGATCACACGGGTCTTGCCGGATCCGGCACCCGCGAGGACCAGTAACGGGGCATCGATGCTGCGTATGGCCCGCAACTGGGAAGGATTCAGATTGGACATCAGGGAACGGCTCGGGAACCAGGGGGTCAATTAAACGGGGGGCCGGTATTCCTGATATTATGCAGAACAAGCAGGTGGATTTCAGCAATCTATGGCCGATAACGTTTTGTGGGACAGTTCCTGCGGGCAGCCCGGGTAACCGGGTACTCTCTGAAGGCCAGGAGAGTGATAACTGCCTTCAGGGTTTGGCAGAGACCGGACCCGGGGGAGCGGAAACGGATCGCACGGGTTGCGGCGGCTTTGCGCAGCTAACCGGGCATCATTATTTGTCATGAAATACAAGGAATTAACATGAGGAAGTCGTTGCTTGTACTGTCTCTGTTCATCGCGATACCCTTTGCCGCGGCTCAAGACCCGGCGGATGACGCGCCCGCGCCGTTGCCACTCCCGCCCAAGGTTGAGAGCGGCAAGGTGCTGGAGCCTGAGGTCACTATTATCGAGACGCCCAATGAGCAGATTCAGCAGTACAGCGTCAATGGCAGGGTGTACATGGTCAGGATCACCCCCAACAGCGGGCCGCCGTACTATCTGCTGGATCTGGACGGGGACGGCGAACTGGACGTCAAAAGCAACAACCCGGGTGACAACTGGGTTCCCCAGTGGGTATTGTTCAGCTGGTAACGCTATATTCCATGCCCTTTGTAATAACCATGTAACTGTGAATCGGTTGTAATTAGGCCTTTCGAAACGCAGGGACCTGTTGGGAATGGCGGCCAAGATACTGATTGTTGAAGATGAGCCCGCGGTGCTGGAGATGATCTCCTTCGTGCTGGAGCAGGCCGGGTTCGAAACAGAGCGGGCTGCAAATTCGGAAGAAGCCCGCAGGCAGCTGTCCTCCAGCCCTCCCGACCTGATCCTGATGGATTGGATGCTTCCGGGAATGAGCGGCATCGAATTGACCCGGGTATTGAAGTCGGATCCCGTAACCAGTGACATACCGATAATCGTGCTCACGGCGCGCGGTGAAGAGGATGACAAGGTGCGCGGTCTGGGCAGCGGCGCCGAAGACTATGTCCTGAAGCCCTTTTCCCCCAGGGAACTCATTGCCAGGATCAAGGTGATACTGCGGCGTATCACCCCCCATGTGTTTGAGGAGGTGGTGGAGGCCGATGGACTGCATCTCGATCCCTCCTCCCGGCGTGCCCACGTCAACGGCAAGGAGGTCGACCTGGGACCGACCGAGTTCCGCTTGCTTCACTTCTTTTTGACTCATCGTGACAAGGTCTACAGCCGCTCCAAGCTGCTGGACAAGGTTTGGGGCACCAACGTGTTTATCGAAGAGCGTACGGTGGATGTTCACATCCGTCGCCTGCGCAAGGCCCTTGAACCCCACAATGCCGACGGTATGGTGCAGACGGTGCGGGGTGCCGGGTACCGTTTTTCCGAACGGCTAAGGGCCTGACTGACCGCAAGCCTGTCCTGATCGTCGGGAACAACACCGGCCTGGACAAGCGGTATGCAGTTGTGGAAGCATTTGGCTATGCGCGTCAGGGGGCAAAAACGCAAAAGAAAACTCAGGCATCTGCTCAGTGGTTTTCACAAATCCACGCAGGCGCTGCCCGATGCCACGATCGTATTCAACGACAAGGGCCAGGTTGAGTGGGGCAACATCGTGGCCCGGCAGGTGATCGGCCTGGAACGCAAACGGGACAGGGGTCGGATGATCAATGATTTGATCCCGGATCCGAAGTTTCAGGACTATTATGCGGCGGCTAACTATCAGCACCCGTTGCAGATAACTTCACCGGTAAATGACAGTATTCGTTTGGATGTTCGGATAGTACCCTACGGAAAGGCCAAGTTCCTGCTGCAGGCCAGGGATGTCACCCGTTTGCAGCAACTGGAAACCGTGCGGAAGGATTTCGTGGCCAATGTCTCCCACGAAATGCGCACCCCCCTCACCGTGATTCACGGGTATCTCGAGAGCATGGGGGAGAGTGGCGATGCCGGTCTGGATGCCTGGCAGAACGCCATTCAACAGATGCGGCAGCAGACGGGGCGAATGCAGCGCATTGTCGGTGACCTGCTGCTGCTGTCCCGGCTGGAAGGTCCGGGAAATACCGACGGAAAGGATTGCGTGGACGTGCCCGGGATCCTGGAGATGATCAAGGACGAGGCGCAGACCCTGAGCGGGGGGCAGCACCAGATAACGGCAGACATCGACAGAAACCTCAAACTGCAGGGTTGCATATCGGAACTGGAGAGCGCCTTTTCCAACCTGGTGTTCAATGCGGTGCGCTACACGCCGGTGGAGGGCTCCATTTATCTTCGATGGTGGGCGAGCAAGCGCGGTCCCTGTTTTCTCGTCAAGGATACCGGCATTGGCATTGACCCGAAGCATATTCCCCGTTTGGCGGAGCGTTTCTACCGGGTGGACGTGGGGCGGTCCCGGCAGAGCGGGGGTACAGGGCTCGGACTGGCCATCGTAAAGCATGTGCTGACCCGCCATGATGCGCAGCTCAAGATTGAGAGCGAGCCGGGCAAAGGTAGCAGCTTCAGGTGCAATTTCCCCGAATCCAGGCACCTGCCACAGTAGCGATATACCCATAAAAAAGGGCCGGTAACTTTCGTTACCGGCCCTTCTCCTCAGCCAGCCTCGAGCGTGTTTGAGTCGGCTCAGCCGTACCGGCCTTCGATGTAATTCGCGGTTTCCTGGTGCTTGGGTGTAACGAAGAGGTCTTCCGTTGCCGTATGCTCCACCACCTTGCCCATGAGCATGAAGATACACTCCTCACTCGCCCGGCGTGCCTGTGCCATGTTATGGGTTACGATGAGAATGGTGTACTTGCCGCGAAGTTCCCAGATCAACTCCTCCACCGCTTCGGTGCCCTTCGGATCCAGGGCCGAGCAGGGTTCGTCCATCAGAAGGATCTGGGGTTGTACGGGTAACAGCCGGGCGATGCAGAGTTTCTGCTGCTCCTCGAGGGAGAGGTCGATCGCCTTGCGGTGCAGCCGGTCCTTGACCTTGTCCCAGAGCAGTACCTGACGCAGGGCGTCTTCGACGATATCGTCCTGGTCACTGCGGGACAGCCGTTTGCCCGTGTAGTGGAGCCTGTGGCCATAAAGAATATTGTCGCGGATGCTCGCGGGCAGGGGGTTGGGGCGCTGGAATACCATCCCTATCTGTTTACGCAACTGCACCAGTTCCACGTCGGCGTCATAGATATTCTTGTCGAATACATCGATGGTGCCTTCGATACGCACGTAGCCGAGGCGTTCGTTGATCCGGTTGACGCTGCGCAGGAAAGTGGATTTACCACATCCCGACGGCCCGATCAGTGAGGTGATGATCCCGTTCTTGATATCCAGATCGACCTGGAACAGCGCCTGAAAGGTGCCATACCAGAGGTCCAGCTTCTGGGTCCGGATGGCCAGTTCAGCAGCCGGTGTCTCGAGTTTTTCCGCGGTGGCAGTGTTCATATTTTGTTCCTGGGAGAGACTGAGCCGGTCTCTTTTTAAACCTTCATTTTAATGTGTGGCGATTTGACCTTATTGCAAAGGTACGTCCCTGTAGGTTGGGCTCACCCAAATTTTCCTTCGATGTATCCGATGGTACGTTCGTCTTTGACATTGCCGGTGAACAATTCCTCCGTATCGCCTATCTCGACGCACTCGCCGTTGAGAAAAAAAGCGGTACGGTCCGCCAGACGCCGCGCCTGCTGCACCAGGTTGGTGACCAGGATGATAGTCATCTCCTGTTTCAGCTCTTTGAGCACGTCTTCGATACGCATCGTGGTAACCGGATCCACTGCGATGGAAAACTCATCCAGCATCAGCAGTTCGGGTTCCTGGGAGAGGGCCCTGGCGATGGTCAGGCGCTGCTGCTGACCTCCCGAGAGAAGGCTTCCCAGGGAGTTGAGGCGGTCTTTGACCTCGTCCCAGAGTGCGGCACGCATCAGACAGCGCTCCACGATGATGTCCAGGTCTTCTTTCGACTTCACGCCACGCAGCCTGGGAGAGAGCGCCACGTTCTCGTAGATGGTCAGGGGCAGCCCCACCGGGAGCGGAAAAACCACACCCACGCGGCTCCTCAGGGCATAGAGGTTGCGCAGGTCCCGGGTGTTGAGGCCGTTGAAGAACGCATCTCCCTCGAAGGACATGTTGCTGTTGAAGGTATCCATCCGGTTCAGCACCTTCAGAAACGAGGTCTTACCCGAGTTGGCCGGACCGATGATGCCGAAGATCTCGTTGGTCTTTACCTCCAGATTGATATCCTTCAGGACGGTGGTATCACCATAGCTGATGGCGAGGTTGGATACCTTGAGTTTCGGTGTTTCCTGTACCGCCGTTGTTTCCATGTTTTCTGCTGTGCTTACCATTTTTTCTTGCCTCTCAGGTGCATGCGAAAGGCGATGGAGATGCTGTTCATGATCAAAACCATGGCGATCAGCACCAGCGCCACGCCGTAGGGCAGTGCATCGGGCACGTTGGGCACCTGCGTGGAAACGACGAACAGATGCAGCGACATGGCCATGGTCTGGTCGAACACGCTCTGGGGCAGGAAGGGCAGGAAGAAGGCGGCGCCGGTAAACATGATGGGCGCGGTCTCGCCGGTGGTTCTGGACACCTCGAGGATAACACCGGTGAGAATGCCGCTGACCGCATTGGGCAGCACCACCCGGCGAATGGTCTGCCAGCGGGTGGCTCCCATGTTCCAGCAGGCCTCCCGGAAGGCGATGGGTACGGCCTCCAGGGACTCCTTGGTGGCAACAATCACCACGGGCAGGGTCATGATGGCAAGCGTCAGACTTGCGGACAGGATGCTGGTGCCAAAGCCGAAGAAGATGACGAAGGCGCCGACGCCGAACAGTGCGTGCACGATGGAAGGGACACCCGCCAGGTTGATGATGGCCAGGTTGATGGCCCGGGTGAACCAGTTGTCGCCGGCGTATTCGCTGAGATAGATCGCAGCGGCGACGCCGAGGGGCACGGAGGCGATCAGTGCCACCGTCACTATCCAGACGGTACCGAACAGGGCGGGGAAGATGCCGCCGGCGGTCATGCCATTGATCGGGTCTGTCAGGAGAAAATCGACGGATATGATGCTGCCGCCTTTGTAGATCAGGGTGCTCAGGATGACAAGCACCGGCAGGATGAGCAGCAACGTCATCATCATGAACAGTGAACGGTACAGCGACTGTATCCGCTTGTTCTTTTTGTTGAGAAGAGATTCCGAGAACATTTCCATCAGGGGGCCTCGTTAGAAATTGGTTTCAATCACTGGTTTCGGACGCCGCGAACGATAAGGTCCGCACTCAGGTTGATGATGAAGGTGACCACGAACAGGAATATCCCGATGGTGAACAACGCTTCATAGTGGGGTGAACCCACCGCTGTCTCGCCCAGTTCGGCGGCGATGGTGGCGGTAAGGGCACGGACGGAGTCAAAGACGCTGCCGGGTAAGTTGATTGCATGACCCGTGGCCATCAGGACCGCCATGGTCTCGCCGAAACCGCGGCCTACACCCAGCAGTACTGCGCCCAGCAGACCGTTCTTGGCGGCGGGCACGACCGTTTTGAATATCACCTGCCAGCGGGTTGCCCCCAGGGCTTCCGCCGCCTCTCTGTATCTGTCCGGAACCGCTTTGAGTGCATCTTCCGCAATAGAGGTCATGATGGGTGCAGCCATCAAGCCGAGAATGACACCCGCATTGAGCACGTTAAGGCCCACCGGGACATCGAACAGTTCGATGATCAATGGGTTCATGATCGACAGGCCGATGAAACCCCAGACCACAGACGGGATGGCAGCAAGCAGTTCCACGAGAACCTTGAGGTACTCCCGTTTCTTGCCCGTGGCGAATTCGCCTACGTAAATGGCGGCCCCCAGTGAGAAAGGAATCGCCACCAGCATGGCAAGGCCGGTAACACTGGCGGTTCCGGCCACGAGTGCCAGAATGCCGTAGGTCGGTTCATCTTCGTCCGTGGGTTCCCACCAGGGGGAGAGGAAGAATTCCGAGAAGCTGAAATCCCGCAGCAGAAATCCCAGGCCCTCCTTGGTGATGAACACGAAGATTCCGATGATAAACAGAATGGCAGAGATGCCGCCGAGGAAAACGATGGCCTGTACCGCCTTGTCGATGTACCAGTCTCTGTCGCGCTGGTCGAATGCCGCCGCTTTATCCGGCATTGTGGGGTTGTCCTGGTTCATTTCAGGATGCCTCTTCGCCGCGCAGCAGCTCCATCAGCTGCCTTACCCGTAGTGCCAGGTCGCGGTACAACGCGTCCGTATCCTCGGGGCTGTTGACACCCTCCGCGGGCACGACGTCCCACTGCAATGCCGAGGTGTGAAAGGGGATCGACGGGAAGTAGTTATCGATGGGGCCCTGCAGGCTGATGATGATGGTCTGTTCCGCAACCTCGTGTGGGGTCAAATTCGCAACCGCAGTGGTTCCGGTCTCCACCGCATCCAGGCCCCGGCTTTGCAGAAAAGACCAGAGTTTCTCATCCACCTGGGCAGCGGGCGTCTTGCCGGCGCTGCGGTAACGCCCGCTGCCCGGAAAGTTGATGCGGGCCACGGCTTCCGCCAGCTTGCTGTAAAGGTTGTTCTGCTCGTCGACAAACAGGACATCGTAAACCTTGGGCGGCTTCTGATCGCCGCTGACGGCGAAGATGGTCTCTTCACAGAGATTCTTTGCCTGGTCGGCGACCCGCTTGAGTTGCGTGAACACCACGAAGACGGCCAACAGGTCCTTCATCTGCTGGTGCTGGCTCTCGGACATCATTTCCTCGTAGATCATGTCCAGATTGTGCTCCATCTGGCCAGTCAGAAGAACCGTGCTTCTGGCAGTCTCCAGGTTGAGTTCATTGAAGGACTTGATGGCCTGCTTGAGTATCAGCATGGTTTCGCCGGCGAGGCGCTCCAGTTCACGGGCGATGGTGCCCGAGGGCGGTGCCGACAGCTGTGCCGCCTCCCTGGCGATGGTGACGGCATAGTCGCCGACACGCTCGAGCTCGATGTTGACCCGGATCGCCGATGAGAGCAGTCGCAGGTGCCCTGCGCTGGGCAGATGCAGCGCGATGAATTTGTGGCACAGGCGGTCGATATACCGCATATTGCGGTTGATCGGATGATCGTTCATCACGGTATCGTAGGCGAGCTGCCGGTTGCCGGTCTGCAGGGCATTTACTGCCTTGGTTACCGCTTCTTCCGCTAGTCTCCCTTGGTCGGCTATCCGGCTGCGGATCTCGTTCAGGTCGTTTTCCAGGCGTTTTTCGAGATGGGGGGTCATGGAGATGGGCCTCAGCTTCTGTTTTCTTGGTATCCGGCCATGTCTGTTGCGGACCGCCGGTAAAAAGTAACCCGGCCGACACAAGCCGGCCGGGGAAGACGAAAGTATGGGATCAGCCGCAGCTCACGTCGCGGGCGGGTGCATAGCCTTTCTTGACCAGGATGCACTGTCCCACATCGCTGAGGATCCAGTCCATGTACTTCTTGATTTCACCCTGGGGTTCGCCATTGGTGTACATGAACAGGGGACGGGCGATGGGGTAGCTCCGATCGCTCGCGGTCTTGACGCTGGGAGAGACGCAGCTGCCGCCGGTCTCTTGGGAAATGCAGGCCATCTTCACGTGGTCGGTGGCATAGGCAAGGCCGCTGTAACCGATGGCGCAGGGGGTCTTCTCCACCAGGTCGACCACGTCCTTGGATCCGTGCATGTCGAGGGTGCCCATGCGGAAGCTGCCCTTGCTGATGACGCCCTTCTTGGCGGCGGCGCCGAGGACGGCCTTCCTGAAGTAGGCGTAGGTGCCGGAGTTGTTCTGACGGCTGACGACCACGATCTCGTCGCTGCCGCAACCCGGTACTTTTGCACCCACATCCGACCAGGCGGTGGATTTCCCACCCCGGCCGAAGATCTGTGCCATCTGTTCGATGCTCAGGGTGCCATTGGGGTTGTCGCCGTGAACGAACACGGCCAGGGCATCATATCCCACCACGTGCTCGATCGGGTTTTGCCCCATGCTCTTGGCCGTCTTGACCTCCTTTTCCTTCATCGAGCGGCTGGCATTGGCGATGTCCACCGTGCCGTTGATCATGGCGGCGATGCCGGTTCCCGAACCGCCGCCGGAGACGGCAATGGCGACGTTGGAATCGACGTTCTGATACTCTTCGGCCCAGGCCTGGGCCACGTTGACCAGGGTGTCGGAACCCTTGTTCTGGATGACGGTTCTGTCGGCGGCCTGAACGCCAAAGGCACAGACGATGGCGGTTACGGCAAACGAAGTCTTAAGGGGGTGCATACTCATGGGGTCTCCTGGGGAAATGCATTAAATTTTTGCTGGAAAGCAAATATAGATAACTAGCGTTACCGCCTTATTACGATTCGGTTACGGATTTGTTACAAGATGGCCCGCATATCAGCAGGCACACGCCAACTACCAAAGATCAGTGTGCAGGCAGGTTCAGCAAGCCGTGAATCAGGAGGGGGTGGGAGTGGAGAGACAACCGGTCCGTTGGGACTCATGGGATCGGATATCAGGATCAGCCCATGTTGTTCAGCGATCTTCGGCGAAGGCCTGTTCAGGGGTGGCGGCAAAATTCTCCGCCAGGACGTCGATGATGGTGCTCATGACCTGAACAGTGGCCTTCTCTTTATCGTCGTTGGCAATGATGGGGATTCTTGCCCGGTCGGCCTC
>JAHEHQ010000269.1 GCA_024644505.1 Gammaproteobacteria bacterium | reverse complement strand
CCTTCCAACGTGAAATCCGGCAGGGTGGCCCCCAATGCCGCGAGGGTGCCCTGCAGCCGCACCAGATCCACCCCTTTCCCTGCGATCGCCGCGTTCCAGAGATCCCCCTGGATCATGAAATCCAGCGCCAGACGCCCGTTTCCGATCGCCAACTGATCGAGATCGAACCGCATCAGATCCTTTCCCGGATCCCACAGGAAAGTAACGGGAAACGTTTCCTTGTCCAGAATCCCCTTGCCGACGCTCATCTCCCCTTTGGCACAGCTCAACTCACCGCCCGTCAACCGCCCGTCGCTGCAATCGATCCGGGGTGAAAGCAGCGGCCCGGGCAGCAGCGAGTGCGTCACACGGCCGGCGCTCAAAGAGAAGACGGCCCGTTCGCCGCCCGCCCAGTCGATTCGAAGCACCACATCCTCCGCCGTCCAGCCCTCCCCGGAAATCCTCCCCAGAAGGAGTTCAACACCCTGGACGCCGCCGCCGCTGCGCGGTGCCAGCAGCAGGAAAAACAGCAGCAGGAAAAACAGGCCGCTAAGGGGAAAAGATGCCGGTCGAGAGATAGCGGTCTCCACGATCACAAATGATTGTCACGATCAGGGCTTCAGGCCGGCCTTCGGCCAGGCGCAGCGCCGCGGACACCGCCCCCCCGGAGGAGATGCCGCAGAAGATTCCCTCTTCCGCGGCGAGTCGGCGGGAGGTTGTCTCCGCCGCTTCCTGGGTCACGTCCATCTCCGTATCCACCCTTGAAGGATCGAATATCCTGGGCAGATAGGCCTCGGGCCAGCGGCGAATCCCGGGGATCTTCGCCCCTTCGGCCGGCTGGACACCCACGATCCGAATTTCCGGATTCCGCTCCTTGAGAAAGCGTGACGTGCCCATGATAGTGCCCGTGGTGCCCATGGCGCTGACGAAGTGGGTGAGCCTGCCACCGGTGTCATGCCAGATCTCCGGACCCGTGGTCTCGTAATGGGCAAGCGGATTATCGGGATTGGAGAACTGGTCCAGGACCTTCCCCCTGCCATCCTGTTCCATCCGTTGCGCCAGATCCCGCGCACCTTCCATGCCCTCCTCCTGGGACACCAGCACCAGTTCCGCACCATAGGCCTGCATGGATGCCCGGCGCTCCATACTCATGTTCTCCGGCATTATCAGAACCAGCCTGTAACCCTTGAGCGCCGCCGCCATGGCCAGTGCGATACCCGTATTACCGCTGGTCGCCTCGATCAGGGTGTCGCCGGGCCGTATCTCTCCCCGTGCCTCGGCGTGCTGGATCATGCTGAGTGCCGGCCTGTCCTTGACCGAACCGGCGGGGTTGTTTCCCTCCAGCTTCACCAGGATGGTCCCACCGCCCTCCGGTGCCATACGCTGCAGCCTGACCAGCGGGGTACTTCCGACAAATTGTTCTACCGTGGGGAAATTCATGGGCGCAATCTTACCTTACTATGCGAAAAAACGGGGTCCCTTTGACCGACACAAAACACTGCCTCACGGTGGGCGGTTTGCTCCTCCTACCCCAACATAATGGTAACCGTTCAGATCGCTGCGTCCGGTCCATGCGGTAGGGCCGAATTCATTCGGCCAAGTGCGAATAAATTCGCACCTACAAAGCACAGACCCCATATCCTGTACCAGGAGGAGCAAACCGCCCACCCCCTTAATAGAATTTATCCTTAAAGCGATTCTAATCGATTGTTGTTGATTTTGCGTTCCGCGGGCCCCGGTATATATGAATACGAATCAGAGCAAGGACATCCTGAGGGATGCCATAGTGACACCCGAAGGCAGCCTGGAACTGCTCTCCCAGGCCGAGGTGAATCAACTGCTCGACGCCAGTCAGGGAGGACTGTACGAGCTATACCGCCGCTGCTCCCTGGCGGTGCTCAACTGGGGCAGCCATCTCGACGACACCAGGCAGGTCCTGGAGCAGTTCAGGGATTTCTCCATCCGCGTGGTTAGAACAGAGCGCGGGGTAAAACTGGAACTGAAAAACGCACCGCAAAGCGCCTTTGTGGACGGTGTCATGATTCGCGGCATCAAGGAGCATCTTTTCGCTGTGCTGCGCGATCTGGTTTATACGAACAACGAGATCATGGGCAGTCACAACTACGACCTGAGCCGATCCGCCGACATCACCAACGCCATTTTCCACATATTGCGAAACGCCGAGATCCTGATGCCGAGAAAACCACCGGATCTCATCGTCTGCTGGGGCGGTCATTCGATCAATCGGGAGGAGTACGAGTACACCAAGGAGGTGGGCTACGAGATGGGACTGCGTGGTCTAAACGTCTGCACCGGATGCGGCCCGGGGGCCATGAAGGGCCCGATGAAAGGAGCGGCCATCGGGCATGCGAAACAACGCATCGGCAACGGCCGCTATATCGGTATCACGGAGCCCGGCATCATCGCCGCCGAGTCACCCAACCCCATCGTCAACGAACTGACCATCATGCCGGATATCGAAAAGCGCCTGGAGGCCTTTGTCCGGACCGGGCACGGTATTATCGTGTTTCCGGGCGGTGCGGGGACTGCGGAGGAGATTCTGCACCTCCTGGGCATTCTGCTGAATCCGGACAATGACGAACTCCCCTTCCCCCTGATCTTCAGCGGACCGGGCAGCAGTGCGGACTACTTCCGCGGTATCGATGAATTCATCTCCAATACGCTTGGTAACAAGGCCACCTCGCTATACCGGATAGTCATCGACGACCCGGCCGTGGTGGCGCAGATGATGAAAGCGCAGGTGGATACCGTACGTGAATTCCGGGTAGCCAACAGCGATGCCTACCATTTCAACTGGCTGCTGAAGATCGCCCCGGAATTTCAGACGCCCTTCATTCCGAACCACGAATCCATGGCTCAGCTGGCACTGCACCGGGACCAGTCCCCGCACCTGCTGGCGGCCAACCTGCGCCGGGCGTTTTCGGGCATCGTCTCGGGCAACGTCAAGGAAGACGGCATCCGTGCCATTGAGCAGTACGGCCCTTTCGAGCTCAGGGGCGATCCCCAGGTTATCAAACCCCTGGACAGCCTGCTGAACACCTTCGTCGCCGGAAACCGCATGAAGCTTGCCGGGTCGGGTTACAAACCCTGTTACCGCACCCTAACCTGAAGTTTCCCATTTAAACGGACCTTTGCAAGCCTATCTGACCGGCACCCCGTCATCTTCGGCGCGCACCGCAGGTTCGCTCCATCGGGCTGTTGATTACCGATTCAATAAATGCCGTCCATTCGGCGTCGTCCGGGTAAAGCTGGGATTCATACACCAGACCGTCAGACTCTATCTGTGCGACGAACGCCCTTAGATGATTACGGGAACCACACAACAGACCCTCATAGACCGCCTTGATATCCTTGCGGTTGGTTGCGTCGATCGCCAACTGTATATCCTCCATGTCGACCTCTTCGATCAACGCACCCACCATCAGCGCCTGGTATGGGGATTGCTCACCACGCTTCACCAGCACCGAATACAGCTCATCCAACTCATCGTTGACAAAGCTGCCCACATCATTTTCATCCACAACCGGATCAATGAGGCCGTACTTCTCGATCAGCGTCTTCATAGCATCCATGTGCTGCTGCTCCGAGGTAGCGATATTCCCGAAAATCGTCTGGCCCCAGGCGGGACCCAGGGTAATGTATACATCACGTGCCAATTTCTCCTCTTCCCGCATAAAAGTGATGTATTCAATCTCTATGTCGGTCAGTCGGGCGGTTCCGACGGTAGACCATCCGCCCCCTTTACCGGCATGCAACGGCATCATCACCAGTATTGCTACGGTAACCAGCACAATCTTTAGCACTCTTTTGAGCATAATAAACCTCCTCCACTCACCACCAAACCGACACATCCTCCTGGAAAGGACCACGCGAACCTACTTATTAAGAATAAGGGGGAGGTATTTCTGTACTATTTCATTTGCTTGCTTTTTTGTTACAAAGTGTTTCGGTGGCACATATATTCCCTGGCTACCAGGCAGTGACTGCAAAATTTTGCCACGAAAAAGAGGGATTACCAGGATACTACCGAAAGGACAGCTGAGGGGCCAAAGAGAAAAGGCAAAAAGCGGTTCAGAAGTTGACACCAATACTATATTCAGCCACAGCCTGCTGCCTTTTCTATTTTTTTTATCAGCTTGACCTTTGGCTTATATTCCCTTTTGGGTGCATGCTGTTCATCCGGTCGGGCCGCAGCATGCCGCGACCCCAAGGCCAGCTTGAATCTGTGGCGTA
>JAHEHQ010000268.1 GCA_024644505.1 Gammaproteobacteria bacterium | reverse complement strand
CCGCTGACCCGGGAATAGCCGTCAGCCATATGGGCGGCACCCTGCTCGTGTACCACAGGGATCAGGCGGATTCCCGCGGGTGCGAAGATATCCATCGCGTCCATGAAGGCCGAGCCCATGATGCCGAACATGTCGGTTACGTTATTGGCCGCCATGGTTTCCACGAAGGCTTCACTGGGGGTCATTTTCATTGCATCGATTCCTCTAGATTCCCAACGCGTCGGCTGGAGATTTGTACTTGTACCCAAGGCTGTCCGCAACCTCTTCGCAGGTCACCTCACCGCGGTAGACGTTTAACCCGGGCAGCAGATGGGGATCGTCTGAGAGCGCCTGCCTGTAGCCCTTGTCCGCCAGGGTCAGCACGTAGGGCAGGGTGGCGTTGTTCAAAGCGAAGGTGGAAGTACGCGGTACCCCCCCCGGCATGTTGGCAACACAGTAATGGATGACCTCATCCACCACATAGGTCGGGTCGGCATGGGTGGTGGCACGGGAGGTCTCGAAGCAACCGCCCTGATCAATGGCTACGTCTACCACCACGGAACCGGGTTTCATGGTTTTTACCATCTCCGCGCTGACCAGTTTGGGCGCGGCCGCTCCCGGAATAAGCACGCCTCCAACCACAAGGTCCGCCATACGGACATGCCGCTCCACGGCGTCACGGGTAGAGTAGACGGTATTGATGGAACGGCCGAATTGAACCCAGAGCTGCTTCAGCACGTCAACGTTGCGATCAAGCACCCAGACATCGGCTCCCAGGCCTACCGCCATATACGCGGCATGGCGACCCACAACGCCCCCGCCCAGGATGACCACCTTGGCCGGATCAACACCGGGTACGCCTCCCAGCAGCATGCCGAGCCCACCGTGGGCCTTCTCCAGGCAGTGGGCGCCGGCCTGCACGGCCATGCGGCCCGCGACTTCGGACATGGGGGCCAGCAGAGGTAGTCCGCCGCTGGGGGAGGTGACCGTCTCGTAAGCGATGCAGACAGCCCCACTCTTCACCAGGTCCTTGGTCTGTTCCGGGTCCGGGGCCAGGTGCAGATAGGTGAACAGGATCTGCCCCGGACGCAGCATGGCGCGCTCCACGGCTTGAGGCTCCTTGACCTTGATGATCATTTCCGCCTTCTCGAACACCTCTTTTGCGGAAGCGGCGATAGTTGCGCCGGCTGCCTCGTAGCTCGAATCCGTCTCCCCGATACCGATACCGGCATCGGTTTCCACCAGGACCTGATGGCCGTGGGCGACCACTTCCCTCACGCTGGAGGGCACCAGACCCACTCGATACTCATGGTTTTTGATCTCTTTAGGGACGCCGATCAACATGGTTTACCTCCCGTCTATTTCGTTTGTAGGACAGTCTTTTCACCCTCCCACGCCCAAGCCGGGAGGGCCGTTAACTCCGTTGGCCTGCAAACTTAAGGAAAGCGTCCGGTTCCGGGTAGTACCAGAAAGAGAGTTTCAAGGGGGCCAGATCAATAATGACAGAAGGGTGACGAGGTACACCAGAATCAGCGGTCGCCGATCGGCACCACGAGGGTGGGTACCTTCGCCATGTTCAATACACGTCGCGATATACTACCCAGCAAGGCCTGTACCGGGCCTTTCTGGTGGGTGCCCATAACGATCAGGTCCGCACCGGTTTTTTCAACAAGTTCTATGATACTTTCTGCAGGACTCGATTCAACCACGTGCAGCGAGGCGACATGCTTTTTCAGGTGTCGTTCGTTCTCATCCAGAGAATTCCAAAAGTTCTCGAAGCGAGTCTTGAGCAGTTTTTTCGAATTTTCGAGGCGGCTCTTGAGAAACTGCTCACGGTTTCCATTCTTGTCCAGATAGTCCTCCAGGGTATCCATCGCATCGGGGGGCAGACGTTCGGCGACATGCAGAACATGGATTTTCGCACCGGTCTTTGCGGCAAGATATACGGCATAGCGAGCAGCATAGGCCGCGTTCCCCGACAGGTCGGTGGCATAGAGAATCGTTTTGATATCAGGAAGCATGAAACCAATTCCTCATTGTACCGGGTTGAATAATTCAAACACCTAATAGCCCAACAATCGTGGCAGAAAGAGCGATATGTCAGGTACATAGGCAATGATGAATATGGCGACGACAGACATCAGAGCGAAAGGGATCGCCTTTACCGAAATATCCTCGATTGAGGCGCCACCGATCCCGGATGCGACGAAAAGGTTTTCTCCCAGTGGCGGCGTCTGAAACCCAATGGCGAGGGTGGCGACCATCACCACACCGAAATGAACCGGGTCCACACCCAGATTGTACATGATGGGCAGCAACACCGGAGTCAGGATCATGATCGTGGCCAGGGTTTCCATGAACATGCCGACAAACAGCAGAAAGGCGATGATCAACGCCCAGATTATGTACATGTTGTCGGTAAAGGCCAGCAGTCCTTCCGCTACGATGGCCGGAATTTCGTTTTCCACCAGCAGACGGCCGAATACTGTGGCCGTAAAAAGGATCAAAAGCACACGCCCGGTAATCCAGGTGGTCGTTTCGAGCGAGTGAAAGAGATCCTTGACTCTAAGTTCCTTGTGCAGGAACACGCCGACGAAAAGCGTGTAGAAGATGGCCACAACAGCCGATTCAGTGGGCGTGAAGAAGCCGGTGTAGATGCCTCCCAGTATGATGAGAGGTGCGAGAATGGACCAGATGCCGGTTCTCAGAGAGCGTCCCATGTCCGCAGCAGACCATTTATCCGAGATGCCCGTATAACCCCGCTTCTTGGAGCGGTAGTAGTTGATGATCAAGACGCTGATGGCTATCAGAAACGCGGGAAAGAACCCGGCGATAAAGAGCTTGGGAATGGACAGGGACTGAAAATCTCCAAACTTGGCCACGGCCTCGGGCGGTGCCTGCATACCCATGCCGGATATGCCGAATATGACCATGGGAATCGAGGGTGGAATGATTATGCCCAGCCCGCCGGAGGAGGCGGTGATGGCGGAGGCGTAGCCCCGGTCATAGCCTCGTTGAACCATGGCCGGGATCATCAGCATGCCGACTGCGGCAGTGGTGGCCGGACCCGAGCCCGAGATGGCACCGAAGAATATACAGGCGAAGACGGTGGCTGCGCCGAGACCGCCGGTTACCGGTCCCGCAAAGTCCTCGGCAATCTTTACCAGTCGCCTTGAGATGCCTGCTGCCTCCATAAGCGCTCCGGCGAGGATAAACGCGGGAAGCGCCATGAGTGGAAAGGAGCCGACGGATTGGAAGGCGATCTGGACCAACTTTATCGGGTTGTCCTCAAGGAACATGAAGGCGGCCAATGCCGCCACGCCCAGTGATACAGTGATTGGCGCTCCAATCAGAAGCAGTACCAGAAAGGAACCGAACAGTATCCAGACAAGGGTGGTATCCATGGGTCAGTCTCCGGCTCTGTTCTGATTCTTTTTGTCGGGCCCCTCTGTGTCGGGATGCCCGTCATCCATCATCTGCTCGACCAGGTGGTCTCTTTCGGAAGCTTCAGGATCGCGGATGTCGATACCCTTGACTAGCTTCAGGTAGTTGACCTGGATGATGCGGATCGACATCAGCGCAAAGGCGATAGGGAGCACCATATAGAAATACTTCATGGGCAGCCCCAGAGTCTGGGATTTCCAGAAAAGGTTCATCCGATTGAACACAAAGTCGTAGCTGAGATAGACGAAGTAGACATTGAAGGCCAGCCAGATCATATCCGCGAAGAATTCGCTGATCGTCGCGACTATCTTTGGAAAGGGTTTGAACTGAAATGTCACCCTGTTATGCGCCGCCATCTTCGCCGCATGACTCGCACCGAAATAGGCAAACCAGACGAACAGGTACGTGGCCAACTCCTCGCCCCAGGCAATAGAGTGCTGGAAAACCTCCCGGGAGATGATCTGGATGAACAGGAGCGTGACAAAGACCGCCAGTAGTGTCCGGCAGACATAGCTCTCGATATTGTTGAGAAAGTTGAAGATCATCGAACGGGCAGGCATACCCAGCTCCTTGGTTGGCGGGAGACCACCTGGACAGGTTTCATGACCTGCTTACGTTGGCAGTAACAACGCTTGGCGGCGGGGATTGGCGCGTCCGCGAGCGGACGCGCCATTGGTTTAGACAGCCTTGGGATCGCTCTGAGAGGTCACTTCACCATATCGCGGCCAAGGGACTTCAGAACCGCGTTGACCTTGTCCTTTCCGCCGACACTGTCGTAAAACTTCGGCCAAACCTGGCTTGTCGCAGCTTCGATCC
>JAHEHQ010000267.1 GCA_024644505.1 Gammaproteobacteria bacterium | reverse complement strand
GCAGCGCACTGAGACGGGGTTTGGGTCTTAGGCGGTTTTGCCGGGTATACCTGGGAATCCTAGCGATTATATCTTCGCCTTATCGTATTCCGATTGCAAATCCCTTCAGCATGATCCAACTGCCTATCTATCCGGGATTCCGGACAGAATCCGGGAAGTGGGACCTGTTCCCAGAGCATGAGGATATTGAATGGATTGGTACTCCCTAGGGGAATCGAACCCCTGTTACCGGCGTGAGAGGCCAGCGTCCTGGACCGCTAGACGAAGGGAGCGTCTTGATTTGAGGAGGTGTATTATACTCCTGCCCGTTCCGGGCTCAAGTCCGGGGCGGATTTCGTGGAGTGCCGGTAATACAGGCGGTATGCCCCTGCTCTGCCGGACAGGCTATTTGGTGAGTCATCAAGGAAAAAGCACATCGTTAACCCAGTCGTCATTGCCCGGTCGGAGCACAATATCTCCCGGGCGAATATCAGTGAAAATGCCGTTAAAGTTCTTTATCGCCTGAAAAAATCCGGCTATAAGGCGTATCTGGTTGGCGGCGGCGTACGCGATCTCCTGCTCGGGCGGGAACCCAAGGACTTCGATATCGCCACCGATGCCACGCCTGAGCAGGTAAGGGCGACATTTCGCAACTGCCGGTTGATCGGGCGCCGGTTTCGTCTCGCGCACGTGCACTTCGGCCGGGAAATCATCGAGGTCGCCACTTTTCGGGGCATGGAGGACACGGGGGAGGGCGGTTCGGCGAAGGATGAGCGGCTCCTGGAGAACGGGCGGATTCTTCGCGACAACGTTTACGGCACTATCGAGGAAGACGCGATTCGCCGCGATTTCACCATCAACTCCCTCTATTACAACATCGAGGATTTCTCGGTCATTGACTATGCCGACGGACTCGGGGATCTGAGGGAAGGGGTGCTGCGGTTGCTGGGAGACCCCGAGACCCGATACCGGGAGGACCCGGTGCGCATGCTGCGGGCGGTTCGGTTTGCTGCGAAACTGGGCTTTCGTATCGATCCCGGGTGTGAGCAGCCCCTGTTCGAAGAAGGGGATATGATCCGCGACGTGCCACCGGCACGACTTTTCGATGAGGTGCTCAAGCTTTTCATGGGGGGCACCGCGCTCCAGTGCTTCGAAAAACTGCGCCATTATCAGCTTTTCGGTCATCTGTTCCCCGAGACCGAAGAAAGTCTCTCCCACGAGGAGCAGGATTTCCCCATCACTTTCGTCAGCAAGGGTATGCACAATACCGATGTACGCATTCGCGAGGAAAAACCTGTAACCCCCGCCTTTCTGTTTGCCGTGTTGCTCTGGGAGCCGGCAAGGACGCTTTCGCGGCAGCTGCAGGACCAGGGGGAGAGCATCCTGGCCTCGATGCAACAGGCGGGTTCCCAGGTCATCGGCCGGCAGGTGCAACAGATTGCCATCCCGCGCCGATTCAGCACGGCGGTGCAGGAGATCTGGAATCTCCAGCACCGATTTGAACAGCGCGCCGGTAAGCGGCCCCAGCGGCTTGTAACCCATCCCAGGTTTCGCGCGGCCTATGATTTTCTGCTGCTTCGTGCGGAATCCGGGGAGGCGGATATGGAACTGGCCCAGTGGTGGACCCGCTTTCAGGAACTGGATGAGGCAGGCAGAAATCAGTTGAAAGGGTCCGATGGGCCCAAGACGGGCGGCAAGCGCCGCCGGCGCCGCAGGCCACGAAAAAGGGCCACCGAGCCCGGTGACGCTTGATCGCCGCCCATTCAGTGCGAACCCATGCATACGTGGGTCTTGGCAGCAATCTGGAGGTCCCCGCTCAGCAGGTGTGCAAAGCGCTCGGGGAGTTGAACAGTATCCCGGATACCCGGTGTTTAGCCCGTTCGAGCCTTTATGTCAGCAAGCCCGTGGGGCCCCCGGATCAGCCGGACTATATCAATGCCGCCGCCGCCCTGCTGACGGGGCTGGATCCCCGGAGCCTGCTCAACCATCTCCATGCCATCGAGCGGGACCATGGCCGGGAGAGGGGGGAACGCTGGGGACCCCGCACCCTGGATCTCGATCTTCTGATATTCGGGGAAACGATCATGAATACCCGGGAACTGGTGCTCCCCCATCCCGAGATCCGCAACAGGGATTTTGTTCTGGTCCCCCTGCATGAGATCGCGCCTGAACTAAGGATACCCGGCGTGGGTGCAGTTGCGGAACTGGTTCCTGAGCGTTTCCCGGAAGGATTGACCCTCTGGAAGGGGGGTACGCCGGACTTCGACGAATCATCGTCTATGTTGTAGTATTTCGCCGCCTGACTCACCTAATCCCTGAAGGCGCCAACGCTGAAACAGGAGGACACCAGACCCATGTCTCAAGTAACCACAGCCACCCTGATCGAGATGAAACAACGGGGTGAGAAGATCGCCGTCCTGACCAGCTATGATGCCAGCTTTACGCGGGTGCTTGAGGATGCCGGTGTGCCCGTTATCCTGATCGGGGATTCCCTCGGCATGGTGATACAGGGGCAGGAGAGCACCCTGCCGGTGGATGTGTCCGACATGGTTTACCATACCCGCTGCGTTGTGCGCGGGCGCCGCAATACGCTGCTGATCGGGGACATGCCCTTTATGAGCTACAGTTCCGCCGAGCAGGCCCTGACAACGGCGGGGCGGTTGATGAAGGACGGCGGTGCGCACATGGTCAAACTCGAGGGCGGTGCGACCCAGCTGGAGACGGTGCGCCAACTCACCTCCAGCGGGATCCCGGTCTGTGCCCATTTGGGTCTTTTGCCCCAGTCGGTGCACAAGCTGGGGGGATACCGGGTGCAGGGACGGGACGAAGAGGCGGCCCGTATCATGCGGGAGGATGCCTTGGCCCTGGAATCGGCGGGTGCACAGATGCTGGTTTTGGAGTGCGTGCCCAGTCAACTGGCCGCCGATATAAGCCGGTCCCTGATGATACCGGTGATCGGCATCGGCGCCGGTCCCGAATGCGACGGCCAGGTGCTGGTGCTCTACGACATGCTGGGAATCACACCGGGCAAACCGCCGCGTTTCGTCAAGAATTTCCTGGAGGACGCGGATTCAATAGCCGATGCGGTCCGCGCCTACGTCAAGGCAGTCCAGGATGGCTCTTTCCCTGGTCCTGAACACTGTTTCCAATGATTACCCTTGAGGGGATAGATGCGCTGAGACGGCAGATCCAGCGCTGGCGCAAGGCCGATGACAGCATAGCGCTGGTACCCACCATGGGTAATCTCCACCCCGGCCATCTGAAGCTGGTGGAGGTGGCCATGGAGATGGCGGACCGCGTGGTTGTGTCCATATTCGTCAATCCCATGCAGTTCGGAGAGGGCGAGGACTTCGCCGCTTATCCCCGCACCATGGAGGAGGATGCCAGCAGTCTTATCTCACTGGGCACCGACCTCCTGTTCGCACCGGCGGTCTCCGACGTCTATCCCGCGTCATCCGACAGCCAGACCCGGGTCGAGGTGCCGGAGATCTCGGATATCTTCTGCGGTACCAGCAGGCCCGGCCACTTCGTCGGTGTTGCCACGGTGGTCTGCAAGTTGTTCAACATGGTGCAACCCGATATCGCCGTCTTCGGGGAGAAGGACTTCCAGCAACTGATGGTGATCCGGCGCATGACCGAGGATCTCTCGTTTCCGATCAGGATTCACGGGGTGCCCACGGTCAGGGAGGAGGACGGTCTGGCCAGGAGCTCGCGCAACGGCTATCTCACAACAGGGGAACGTGCCCGCGCCCCGGCGATTTATCGATTGTTGCGGCAGACTGCAGATAAGGTCCGAGCCGGGGATACGAACTATGAACGGCTGGAAACACAGGCGCAAAAGAGCCTGAAAGCCGAGGGCTTCACGCCCGATTACTTCAGGGTCGTTCGTGCCCGGGATCTGGCGGAGCCTTCCCGGGACGACACCGAACTGGTGATTCTCGCAGCCGCCTATCTTGGGAAGGCCAGGCTCATCGACAACATCACGCTGACCAGCTAGTGGGCCGCGCGGCCCACTAGATACGGAAGCGCGAGCATGACCGGTATTTACCGGCAAACCTGGTCCTTTTGGGAATACACTCCTGTCGGAAAAATTTACAGTTGGGAAACCGCTTCCCGGGTTATCGTCCGGCCGGTGTGTACAACCGGCTGAATCGTTTGAATTTATTTTTCAATGGCACACCTCTTGCTTTTCATGCTGTTCAAGCCAGAGGAAAACATGATGAGAAACCCCAAGCCATCCTGGATGCCCATACCGGAGCTGAACCG
>JAHEHQ010000266.1 GCA_024644505.1 Gammaproteobacteria bacterium | reverse complement strand
GATCACAGCGCTCACCCGCCAGGAACAGGGCCTCGAACCTGGACATGTCGTATTTCTTGAGGTACTCGGCTTCCGGGTCCTCCCGCTTGATGGCGCGAAACGCCGTGGGCGCCGTGAACATGACCCTCACCCCATGCTCCGAAATCACCCGCCAGAAGGCGCCGGGATCCGGCGTGCCGACGGGCTTGCCCTCGTACATGATGGTGGTGGCCCCATGCAGCAGCGGGGCGTAGACAATGTAGGAATGCCCCACCACCCAGCCGACGTCCGAAGCCGCCCAGTAGACATCTCCCGGGTCCACGTTGTAGATGTTCTTCATGGACCATTTCATCGCCACCGCATGGCCGCCGTTGTCGCGCACCACGCCCTTGGGGATACCCGTGGTACCCGAGGTGTAGAGAATGTAGAGCGGATCGGTGGCGGCTACCGGAACACAGTCGGCGGGTGACGCGGCGGCTACCGCCTCCTCCCAGTCCAGATCCCTGCCGGCCTGCATTGAGGCTTCGGCCTGGGGGCGCTTGAACATGAAGATGTTGTCCGGCTTATGGGCGGACAGGTCGACGGCCTGATCCAGCAGCGGCTTGTACTCGATGACCCGCGCGCCCTCGATACCACAGGTGGCGGACACGATCGCCTTGGGCTTGGCATCGTCGATGCGGGTGGCGAGTTCCTTGGCTGCGAACCCGCCGAAAACCACGGAATGGACGGCCCCGATTCGTGCGCATGCCAGCATGGCGATGGCGGCCTGGGGAATCATGGGCATGTAGACGATGACCCGGTCGCCCTTGGTTACGCCGCTGGCCGCCAACGCGCCGGCAAACCCTGCAACCTCATCTCGCAGTTCACTGTAAGTGAAGGTCTTCTGGGTGCCGGTGACCGGGCTGTCGTAAATCAGCGCGGCCTGGTCACCGCGTCCGGCCTCGATATGCCGATCGATCGCATTATGGCAGGTGTTGAGCTCACCACCCGTAAACCAGCGGTAGAAGGGCTTGTTGGAATCATCCAGGACCTTGTCCCAGGTCTTGTACCAATCGATCTCCGCGGCCGCCTCCGCCCAGAAACCATCCGGATCCTCCATTGAACGTTTGTAGATCGCCTGATAGCTCATGATTGTTATTTCTCCGGCTTAATTAGTTGAAATCCGGCCCCGGAAACATCCGCATCACCCGGAACCAGTGCAAAGATGGTGAATTATGCGGGGGAATTGGATTTTAGGCAAAGTAAAACTGATCCATGGAGCATATATATTAATGGGTTATCCCGTTGCGCGGTCAACCGGGAGACACATTTCGTAAACCGGCCTGAAACCGTAACAGCCCCTCCCCGACTGCCTCACTGAACAGCCGACAGAGGTAAAGGCCGCCACCCCGGTTGGCTGAATCTCAAGTAATTATCAGGATTACAATCAGTTAAACATCTAACCGGCGGTCTGCAGGTATCGATTTACCCCGGTGTTTCCAATGACAACGCGTCGGCATAACCCAATTCGCTGAATCCGCCTATAATAGGCAGCCATAAACAAGAATTAACAGGAGGAGTACCTATGACCTTAGAAGAACTGCTGAACCTTAAGGAGAACCAGCTGATATCCGTCAAACAGTCGGACGAAGTGATTCTGGCCATCAAAAACATGGTGGACTGCAAGGTGGGATCACTGCTGGTCATGTCCGACAACGGAGAATTCATCGGTATCCTGACGGAGAGGGATGTTCTGCGATTTTCCGCCGAGCGCGACGGAGACCTGGCAGGGGCTCGAATAGAGGAGATGATGACCCGGGACCTGATGGTGGCCACACCGGACTGTTCCATCGATCAGGCCATGTCCATGATGACGGAGCACCGTTTTCGTCACCTGCCCGTTATGGATGCAGGAAAACCCATTGGCATGGTGTCCATCGGCGACCTGGTCAAGGCCAAGCTCAAAGACGTCACGGTCGAGGTCAAGTATCTGCGCGACTACATCAGCGCCTGATCAGGGCCGGTTCCGTCAGTCAGGGCGCAGGGAAAGGCCTCGAGAGCAGTTGGCATGGGGTTGCGGCAATTCAAGACGGAGCTGCTTCGCTTTCTGTTCCTGGGCGCCTGTCTGGCCGCCGGGGGCGCCGCCGCCGAACCCCGGGCTTTCGAAAGCTACTTCGATGCACTCCCCGTGTTCTGGGACCAGGTCTATCCCAACGGCGGAGAAACCCTCTATTGCGGTAAACCCTTTGGAAAAAGGCGCGGGCGTTCCGTCAATATCGAGCATGTATTCCCGATGGCCTGGGCCATGAAAGCCGAGGGATGCCGGAGCCGCGAACAGTGTCGCGACCTCAGCCGGCGCTTCAATCGCATCGAGGCTGACATGCACAATCTCTACCCCTCGAGAAAGGATATCAACAAGACACGCAGCAGTTTCCCCTACGCCATGGTGCAGGGAGAGCAACGCGCTTTTGGTAAGTGTGACTTCGAACTGGACCACCGCAAGCGCAGGGTAGAGCCCAGACCGGAGGCCCGGGGCAATATCGCCCGCGCCATGTTCTACATGCAGGACACCTATGGTTTGAGAATATATCGCCGGCAGGGCGAACTGCTGCGGGACTGGAACCGGGACGACCCGCCGGACAGGGAAGAAAGGCGCCGCAATGAGGTGATTGCCTCGATCCAGGGCAACCGCAACAAGTTTATAGACAACCCGTCCCTGGCAGACAGATTGAGGTTTCGATAGGCTGTTGGCCGAATGAATTCGGCCCAACGGCGGTAAGCGGAACTGTAGGGTCGAGTTCATTCGACCATTGGCATTTCATTGCGCCCTGTCATCCAGGTACAGCTACGTCAGCTGTTTGAGCACCACCCGAGGGTCCAGATAGTCATAGGGCAGCACCTGGTAGGCCCCCCCGGACTCCAACACCAGGCTGGGAAACCCATGGGCACCCATGCGCTGTCCCAGTGTTATCTCCTCCATCAGGGCATTTCGTGTCTCTCTCGAGTGAAGTTCATTGGCGAACCGCTCCCGATCGAGTCCCATTTCGTCCGCCAGGTCGATCAGCGTGTCGTCATCGGATGGATTTCGCGCATGCAGATAGTAGGCATGCTGGATCACAAGGATCATGGGCCCCTCAAACTGTGCCCCCTGGTTTCTGGCTGAGATCACCGCCCGGCAGGCGGGATAGGTCGAACGCCTTGGTTGGCATTCCTCCCAGAAAGCGAAATTGAACCTGGTGCCGGGAACCCTTTGTTCTATGGTTCTCCAGGTCTTCTGCAGGTAGGTCTGCATTTCCAAAGGCATGGGAAGATCCGAGTCAGGCGCCAGACCACCAAGCAATCTTTGAGGCCGAACGTCATCTGGCAGCCTCTGAACGATCCTTTCCCAGGTGGGGCTAAAGGCCCAGCACCAGGAGCACATGGGATCGTGGACATAGTGAAGTGTACGTGTCATTGGCTTATCAACCATCCGGTGTTGCACAGATAATTCAGAAAACGCCAACGTCCAGACCGGCAGCCATCGTCGCTCCAAGGGTTTCACACCGTTCCAGAAACTCATCCCGCCACTCACCCCTGCATATGAGGGTTGGCTGCACCCAGTTCCAGCGCAGGCCCGTACAGATCGACTCCACCCCGCGCCTGGTACCCGTGCCGTCATGGCCCGCTCGGATATACATGGCACAGGGCAAGCCCTGGGTTTTCTCAAGACAGGGGTAATAGATCCTGTCGAAAAAATCCTTCAATGCACCGCTCATGTAACCCAGGTTTTCAGTGGTGCCGAGAATAATGGCATCGCACGCCATCACATCCTCGGGGCCCGCCTGCAAGGGTGGCACCCATCGGCACCCTACGTCGCCGATATCGGGATTCGACGCACCCTTCAGAAAATGCTCTGCCATGCGGCGTGTGTTGTCGGAGGGGGCATGGGCAATCAGCAACAGCGTTTTCGAGTGCATTCCCATACTATGTTTTATCGACACTCCGCATCTGGCTATGCTCCATCCGGGCTACATCCTCTTGAAGGCGTTTCCCATGTAGGGCCGAATTCATTCGGCCGACAGCCGCCCGAGCATGGGTCGAATAAATTCGACCCTACAGGGGCTAGTGGGCCGCGCGGATAATAATGTAACGCTCAGCCGGCCCACTAGGGCCTGTCTTCAGGGCGCTGGGCTAGGAACGCCTTGCCCTGCTCCATCAGCTCCACGAAGCCCTGCTCGTCACCGTCGAGAACCCTGGCCGCCACCTGGGTGACGGCATTCAGCAGTGCCACCAACGCACGGGGACTGTAGGCAT
>JAHEHQ010000265.1 GCA_024644505.1 Gammaproteobacteria bacterium | reverse complement strand
ACCTCGAATCCATCCTCCCCCGTATAGCCGGTGCGGGCAACGAACCAGTCGCCCCCCCTCACGGCAACAAAGGGTTTCAAAGCGGCGGCGGCATCCCGGAGATCCGATGGCAGCAGGGGGATGGCCTTCTCCCGTGCGGTGGGACCCTGAATCGCTATCATCGCCAGATCACTGCGCGGCTTTACTGTCACACCGTATGCCTGTGCCTGACGGTCGACCCAGGCGAGGTCTTTTTCCGTGGTGCCCGCATTGACCACCATACGGAACCACCCCTCCTCCACGAAGTAGGTGATCAGGTCATCGATCACCCCGCCGTCTTCATTTAGCATACAGCTGTAGAGTGCCTTGCCGGGCTCTTTGAGACGCGCCACATCATTGGCCAGCAGGTGCCTGAGGAACTCCCGGACCCGGTCTCCCGAGAGATCCACCGTCGTCATGTGGCTTACGTCGAACATTCCGGCATCCCTGCGGACCTGGTGATGCTCCTCGAGCTGGGAGCCGTAGTGAAGCGGCATACTCCAGCCACCGAAAGGCACCATGCGCCCTCCCATGGCCTTGTGCGTCTCGAACAGTATGGTGGTCTTATCCATGGTGCTTTTCCCGGTAAAGAAAACAAAAAGGGCGGCGAGGGATTCGTATCCCACGCCGCCCCTCTGTCCAAAACCTGAGAGTTTGGGGCGAACCTGCCTTGCCCCTGCCCCGTCGGTGGATCTTTCGATCACTCTCCAGAGTCAATCCGGATGGGATTACACCATCCAACCCGCGGTCCTTCTGCCTGAGCGATTCCGGACGTTTTGCGCCTTCGGCGCCAGCACCCGGTGTGCCGGCTTATACGGCACACCTGCTGGTCTCTCCCGCTGGGTTTGAGATTGTGGGTCAAACTATAACCCGCCACCCCCGGGTTGCCAAGGGACCCGACGGGCCAGCGTCGGCCGCTCGCCCGTCATCCCCATGGCGCGGCGCATGATTATATGTTTTATGGGCCCGGAGACGTCCGCCATACCAAGGCCGAGGTTACGCAGCCTGGTGAGGGGCGGGTTCCGGTTGCTGAACAACCGCTTGAACAGGTCCATGGCGCCCAACATAGCTATATTGGCCCCCTTTCGGGCCCGCTCGTAACGGCGCAGGGTCGCCAGGGATCCCAGGGATCTGCCGGCCCTGTGTGCCTTGACGACGACATCCGCCAGCTCGGCGGCATCCATGAAACCGAGATTCACACCCTGGCCGGCCAACGGATGAATGCCGTGGGCCGCATCGCCCACCAGCGCCAGACCGGCCATAACATAACGATCGGCGTTGCGCAGCCGGAGCGGAAAGACCCCGCGGGGACCGGTCTTCGTTATCCGCCCCAATACACTCTCGCTGGCTGCGGTCAATTCCTGCAGAAAGGCTTCATCCTCCAGACCCATCAGGCGATCCGCCTCATCGGGAGAGGTGGACCAGACGATGGAACAGCGCCCATCGTCGATGGGAAGCAAGGCCAGGGGGCCGGCAGGCATGAACCGCTGCCTTGCCACGGCTTCGTGATCGATTTCCGGCCATACGGTGGCAACAATGGCATGTTGATCGTAGTCCCAGCCGCTCGAGGTGATGCCGGCCATGTCCCGCACCGGAGAGAGCGCGCCCTCCGCGCCAACCAGTAAACCCGCCTGCAGGGTGCGCCCGCTCATCAGTTCCAGGCGCGCACCGTCCTGCTCGAGACTGATCTGCACCACCCGGTCCGGACAAAGGCGCTCCAGATTGTCGAATTCACCCAACCGCTCCCAGAGCGCAAGGCGTGTGACCCGGTTTTCCACGATGTGCCCCAGATCCGGTTCCCCGATCTCCGAGGCATCGAACTGAATACTCCCTTTGCCAACCGCATCCCAAACCTGCATGCGCCTGTAAGGGCTGACCCGCATCCGGCCCATGGCCTCCCAGACACCCAGATTCTCCAACATCACCTGGGAGGCACGACTCAGGGCCGAAACCCGCAGGTCCACCTCTTCGACGGGCCAGTCGCGCTGGGGCTCTTTCTGTTCGACGAGCGCCACCTGCAGCCCCTGCTGCGCCAGCGCACAGCCGAGAACGCACCCCACCATTCCGCCGCCGGATATGGCGACGTCACACACCAGTCCCCTGCGCCCGGAATCAGTCAAGGCTGAGTCCCCTGGAGAGTCTCGGCAGACGCCCATTCAGCCCCATGAACTGGCGTGTCAGCAGACGTTTGGCCGGCGGCACGCAGTCCAGCACCAGCAGACCCAGATTGCGCGCCATGCGCAGAGGCAGCAAAGGATTGGTGAACAGGCGAACCAGGCCGTCGGTGAGCAGCACGACCGCGAGCTGATCATTTTTCCGCCACTCGGCATATCGCTCCAGGATCTCCATTGAACCGATATCGCCGCCCCGCCGGTGCGCCTCATCGATCACATCCGCAAGCACCGCCACATCCCTGATCCCCAGGTTGAATCCCTGACCCGTGATGGGATGAAGGGCATGCGCGGCATTGCCGATCACCGCGACACGCGGCCTGATGTGTTCACGGGCATGAAGCAGCTTGAGCGGGTAGCAGCTGCGTCGCCCCGCCTTCCGGAGCAACCCAAGCCGGTACCCGAACCGGTCCTGGACACACCGCAGAAAAGCGGCATCATCCAACTGCTTCACCTGGTCCACGTCCTCGTCCGCCAAAGTCCACACCAGCCCGTAACGCCCCTCGGTGAGCGGTAGCATGGCCATCGGGCCCGAATCCGTAAAGCGTTCATAAGCGGTTCCATCCTGTCTCTGGTCCGGCGTCAGGTTGCTGATGACAGCCGTCTGTCCGTACCCCCACTCCCGCATTTCGATACCCAGCTGCTCCCGGATGCGGGATCGGGCGCCGTCCGCGGCCACCAGAAGCCGGGCGGTAATCCTGAGACGCTCGCCATCCAGATCTGCATCGATTCCAACTCTGTCATCACCGACCTCGAACGATGAGAGACGGGCAGGGCAGAAGAAACATATACCGGGCTGATCCCCGAGGCCTTTAGATAATACCTGGCCGAGCAATTGCCCGGTGGCCACATATCCCAATGCATCCACTTCCAGGTCCCGGTGATCGAGGCGGGTAAATCCGAAACGCCCACGGTCGGACACGTGTATGTGCCGGATGGGCTCCACTTCGTCCTGCAAAGCCGGCCAGACCCCCATACCCTCGAGAATCCTGCGGGTGCCGTACGAGAGCGCTATGGCCCTGTCGTCGTAGCTGGGCTGATGCTGGGATTCCAGGGACCAGGCCTCGAGCACGGCGATGGACAGTCCGGATCCCGCCAGGGAACGGGCCAGGCTGGCCCCCACCATGCCACCCCCGACGATGACCACATCAAAGTGTTTCTTCATCTCGGCAGTTTACTCCCTTACACAGCAAAGCAGGAACCCATGCGTAGGAGCGGGCTTGCCCGCGAACACCGGTCTCGCCGCTGCCCGAGCATTTCGCTCAAAGCATTAACTCACACGGAGGCACGGAGCGCAGGAGATGCATAAGAACAAAATCGTGAGTATTCTCATAAATCTCCCCGACTCCGTGCGAGTGTTTTTGAAATAGCGCCACCAACCAGCTCTATCATCCCGCCATTACGGCCTCGATCTCTTCCACGCTCTTGGGCACATCCTTGCTCAGAACGTCACACCCGTCCTTGGTCACCACCACGTCATCCTCGATCCGGATTCCGATACCCCGCCACTTTTTCGCAACACCTCTACTCTCCGAAGATATGTAGAGACCGGGTTCCACCGTCAGCACCATGCCGGGTTCCAGGAGGCGCCAGGTACCGTCAACCTTATAGTCACCCACATCGTGAACATCCATTCCCAGCCAGTGCCCTGTCCTGTGCATGTAGAACTTCTTGTAGGCTTCGTTTTTTATCAGGGTGGGCACCCGCCCCCTGAGCAGGCCCAGTTCCACCAACCCCCTGGTGATAACCCGAACCGCCGCCTGGTGGGGATCCTCCCAGTGATTGCCCGGTCTGACCTCTGCTATTGCAGCCTCCTGGGCATGGAGCACCAGCTCGTAGAGTGCCCTTTGTGCGGGAGAGAAACGACCGTTGACCGGGAACGTCCGGGTGATATCCGAGGCATAGTAGTCGAGTTCGCAGCCCGCATCGATCAGCACCAGATCTCCATCGTTCAGTGCATCCTTATTCTCCACATAGTGAAGCACGCAGCCATTGACCCCACCACCGACGATGGGCGAATAGGCCTGAAAGCGCGCTCCCGTCGAGGCACAGACATGGGCAATCTCG
>JAHEHQ010000264.1 GCA_024644505.1 Gammaproteobacteria bacterium | reverse complement strand
TCGCTGCTCCAGCGGCTGTCGTCAAAAGGGACAGTGTCCGTATGGCCGGACAGAATCAGCCCTTTGTCCCCCTGACCGGCACTGGCGATCAGGTTCGATTTCCCGGGATGGTCCGGGACCGGCATGATCTCCACCCTGAACCCCAGGGCTGCGCACCAATCCGCGAGCAGCTCGACCACGCCGGCATTCGTTTGGTCCCACTGGGGATTGATGCTGCTCACCGACGGGCTGGCGATCAGCATTTCGATCATGGCGATGAGGGTGGGGGTGCGCATCAGGTATGTCAGGCGTAGCGGGCCAGGTCTTCCAGCCAGCGATTCAACTCCTGGGTGCCGCGTTCGAGAAATCCCGGGTCCTGGTAGACCTGGGCAATGATGATTAATCCCTGGCCCCTGGACAGGAGGCGAAGCGATAAATCCCGGGCCTCGTCGCGATAGCCCATATCCACGAACTGCCGGGCCAGCCAGCGCTGAAACAGATCGAACAGGCCTTTGGCGTCTTCCTTCAGCTCCGGCTGATCCTTGCCCAGTTCCGCGGTCAGAGATCCCATCGGGCATCCGGATCGGAGCAGCGCGGGTGTACTGTCGTACATGATGCGTACGAACCGCTCCAGCCGGTCCAGGGGTTCACTGATGTTCCTGTCCCATTCCTGGAGCATGCCGGAAATGGTCTCCAACCGATGGGCAATGACGGCTTTGAGGATCTCGTCCTTGGTTTTGAAATAGTAGTAAATGTTTCCCCGGGGCACGTCTGCCTCTTCCACCACATCCGTGAAAGAGGTTCGGTTGTAGCCCTTGCGATAGAAGAGCTGGTTTGCCGCATCGATGATACGTTGACGGGTGCGTTCGCTTTTTGATGGCATGGGCGGATGCCCTTACTGCTTGGGGTATTTGGATTATAGTCCAACTCGACGGAGTTGCAGATAAGAAGATAAGGTGCCGTACCCCGTAAAATATTGGATAATTCCAAGATTAAATCCACGCTCAGCGGAGAAGATCATGCCCCAGTACCGTTCACGTACCACCACTCACGGCCGGAACATGGCCGGCGCCAGGGCGCTTTGGCGCGCCACGGGAATGAAGGACGGGGATTTCGACAAGCCGATCATCGCGGTGGTCAACTCCTTCACCCAGTTCGTTCCGGGCCATGTGCACCTGAAGGACATGGGACAGCTGGTGGCCCGGGAGATCGAAAAGGCCGGGGGCGTGGCCAAGGAGTTCAACACCATCGCCGTCGATGACGGTATCGCCATGGGGCACGGGGGCATGCTCTATTCGTTGCCGTCCAGGGACATCATTGCCGATTCGGTGGAATACATGGTCAATGCCCACTGCGCCGACGCCATGGTCTGTATCTCCAACTGCGACAAGATTACCCCGGGGATGCTGATGGCGGCGCTGCGGCTCAATATCCCGGTGGTGTTCGTCTCCGGCGGTCTCATGGAGTCGGGGAAGGCTTCACTGCATGGGGAGGTTCGGAAACTGGACCTGGTGGATGCCATGATCTCCGCCGCCGATCCCAACGAGACCGACGAAGACGTGGCGGCCATTGAGCGTTCGGCCTGTCCGACCTGCGGCTCCTGTTCCGGGATGTTTACCGCGAATTCCATGAACTGCCTGACCGAGGCGCTGGGTCTGAGTCTCCCGGGAAACGGTTCCCTGCTGGCGACCCATGCCTACCGCAAGGCCCTGTTTCTGGAGGCGGGTAGCCTGATCGTGGAACTCGCCCGGCGTTATTACGAGCAGGACGACGAAAGCGCACTGCCCCGCAGCATCGCCGGTTTTGGCGCCTTCGAAAACGCTATCAGCCTGGACATCGCCATGGGCGGGTCCACCAACACGGTACTGCATCTGCTCGCGGCGGCGCACGAGGGAGAGGTCGAATTCACCATGGCCGATATCGACCGCATGTCCCGGAAAGTGCCCAATCTCTGCAAGGTGGCCCCCTCCACCCAGCGCTATCATATGGAGGACGTGCATCGAGCCGGCGGTGTGATCGGCATCCTGGGCGAACTCGACCGGGCCGGTCTGCTGCACCGGGATGCTGGCAGCGTGCACAGCGCTACCATGGGGGCAGCCGTGGACCGCTGGGATGTCATACGCAGTGAGGACCCGGCGGTGCGCGGACGCTACCTTGCCGGACCGGCGGGGGTGCCGAGCCAGACGGCCTTCAGCCAGGACTGTCGCTGGCCGGACCTGGATCTGGACCGCGCAGCCGGTTGTATCCGCGACCTCGAGCATGCCTACAGCAGGGACGGCGGGCTGGCGGTGCTGTATGGCAATCTGGCCGAGCAGGGGTGCATCGTCAAGACCGCCGGTGTAGACGAGTCCATTCTCACCTTCCAGGGTCCGGCCCGTATTTTCGAGAGCCAGGATGTGGCGGTGGAGGCGATTCTGGGCGACCGGATCAAACCCGGTGACGTGGTGCTGATCCGCTACGAAGGCCCCAAGGGCGGGCCGGGCATGCAGGAGATGCTCTATCCGACGAGCTACCTCAAATCCAAGGGACTCGGCAAGGCGTGTGCCCTGATCACCGATGGCCGCTTTTCCGGGGGGACCTCAGGGCTTTCCATCGGACACTGCTCGCCGGAAGCGGCGGAGGGCGGCAATATCGGACTGGTGGAGGAGGGGGACATCATCGAAATCGATATCCCGAACCGTACCCTGAACCTGGTCTTGGAAGAAGAAGTGCTCAATGCGCGTCGCCAGGGCATGGAGTCCCGCGGTGCCGGTGCCTGGAAGCCGATCGACCGGGATCGTCAGGTCTCCCAGGCGCTGCGTGCCTATGCCGCACTCACTACCAGCGCTGCCCGGGGGGCAGTGCGGGATCTCTCCCAGTTATAGGAACGAATCGAACCCAGGGTCCATGGACCGGCAGCTGTATGGGGGTTACAAAGATCCCCAGGTGTTCTTGCGTCTCTGAAAACGCAAGTGGGGTAGTATCAGCCCCAGTATGATGCCGACGATAATGACGCCGGCACCGATCATGAACCACTTCTGATCGGAATCGTTTTCCAATTCCCGGTTTTCCTGCTTCAGTTCTTCTACCTGATGGGTCAGTTTGGCCACCACCTTGCGCAGTTCATTGCGTTCGTTCGATATTCGGATGGCGTTCGCGGCAGTGCGCCGTATCGCCTCCAGTTCCTTGTCCAACACCGCCTTTGTCCGTTCCAGTTCCCGGTGGTTTGTCTGAAGTGCCTGGTGCTCTTTCTGCAGACTTGCGAGTTTTGCCGCGAGCTTCTCCGGTTCCGCCTGCAGGTCAAGCAGTTGTTTCTCGGCGATGGCAAGACGGTCTCTTGCGCTGGCGGTGTCCATCAGTTGTCTGGTGAGGACAAAACCCTCCTTGCCGTCCCCCGATCTGACCCTCGTGTAGCCGGTGTCCGGGTTTACCCCCAAAACCTCCACCCTGTAACCGCTGGGCAGCATGCGCACGATCTTGTGGGTGGCGCTCTCCCCCGAACGCATGGTTATCCTGAACTGGTCCGTGACATACCGGCTTTCCGCATGCAGATGGGAAAAGCCGAGAAACAGGACCAGACCTAGAACGATTTTATTCACGATTACCTCAGAGGATTGCCAGCTGACCGGGAATGGGTGATTTTTCCAGATGAAAGCTTTGATGTCCAAGATTTAGCCCACAAAACGGTACATTGAGGCATTTGAGGGGAGCAGGAACCGAGGGGTTATGCACACACGCCGGGCATTGCAATCTGATACCCGAGCTTTTGTCAAGCGTGTCCTGACGATTTCCCCAAAAAATTATTAACTCTCTGAAATATATAGGAATAAAAGATTTGTACAATTTTTCTACAATCTGACAGGAATTCCTTGATGTAACGGGTTTGGGAAGGTTTCCCCTTATTTTTACACAGAGTTATCCACAGCTTCTGTGAATAAAAATAAAATGGCTTTTATGACAGGGAAGTAACCTCCGGGTTGCAATCAGAACATCATGAATAGGAGGTAACTGATTGATCCATAGTTTGCCACTGGCCGGAGCCATGAATATCTCCGGTCGGCACCGGATTTTTCATGCAGGCATGAAAAATAATGATGTCCGGAGCCTGGATTTATCGACCCAACCAAGGGCCGTCACTTTTACAGGATGGATTCAGCTATAATGCGCGCCCCAATCCCCCCTGAGAACAGTCTGTCATCATGAAACTCCGCAATATCGCCATCATCGCCCATGTGGATCATGGCAAGACCACACTCGTAGACCAGTTGTTGCAGCAGTCCGGAACCCTCGGCGACCGAT
>JAHEHQ010000023.1:11179-13782 GCA_024644505.1 Gammaproteobacteria bacterium | reverse complement strand
ATACTTAGCAGTTCAAATACACGGGAAACAGCTGTGATTTCCGAGCCCATGAACGGAAAAGCGCTTCGGAACCGCCTTCCCGGAATCCAGGGCTTATCCTTATTTTACCGGCCCCGCGGGGGATAACAGTGTCTAACGTATTGGTGCTGGACGATCAATCGATCAGCCGGATGATTCTGGAGGAACTCGTCCGCTCCATTGGGGAGCACATAAGCGTCCGTTCTTTCTCCGACCCGGTAGCCGCCCTCCGGTGGGCAAAAAACGCACCCCTGGACCTGGTGATCACCGACTATAAGATGCCCAACATGGACGGTGTGGAGTTCACCCAGTGGCTGCGACAAATCCCTTCCTGTAAAGACGTGCCAGTAGTGGTCATAACCTGCGTCGAGGACAAATCCGTACGCTACCGCGCGCTGGAGGCAGGGGCCACCGACTTTCTGTACAAACCCATAGATCATTACGAGTGCCGCGCGCGCTGCCGCAATCTTCTGCAACTCAAGGAGCAGCAGGGAATCATCAAGGACCGGGCGCACTGGTTGGAAAAGCAGGTCTTCGAGAAGACGAGCGAGATCAAGCTCAGGGAAAAAGAGACCCTGCTGCGTCTGGCCAGGGCCGGTGAGTATCGGGATGAGGAGACAGGAAATCATGTCATCCGAATGGCTGAATACGCTCACCTGGTGGCCCGCGAACTGGGATTGGAAGAACGCCATTGCGAGGTTATCCGCCACGCAGCCCCGATGCATGACATAGGAAAGATTGGCATTTCCGACAAGGTGTTGCTCAAGGAAGGGCGGTTGAGCGACACGGAGTGGCGGATTATGCAGAATCATTGCCAGGTCGGGCATGAGATTCTCAAAGGCAGCCCCTCCCACTATCTCAAGTCCGGCGCCACCATCGCCCTCGGGCATCACGAACGATTCGACGGCAAAGGTTACCCGGACGGCATATCGGGGAGCGCCATACCCATCGAGGCAAGAGTGGTAACGGTGGCCGATGTATTCGACGCCCTGCAATCGGATCGCCCTTACAGGAAAGGCTGGTCCCTTGACCGGACCCTGGACTACATGCACCGGCAGCGGGGGGAGCAGTTCGATCCGGATTGTATAGACGCCTTCTTTCGTCAGCTGGACTCGGTCCTGAGCATCAAAAGCCGCTTCTCTGACGAAGCCGGAGTAATCGATCTATGAAAAACGTGAGAGCCACAGATTGAAAGACCAGGCCGGCACCTCGGGCCGAACGGGAAAAACCCCATGGAAGGGGGTTGCCGTCGTGGCCGCTGTACTCGCAGCGATCGGGATACCCGCCGGCTATCCCGACCTGCTGAGGCTCGAATACCTGATCCCCGTGGGGCTTCTCTTGGTGATAATCCTTGCCGGCTACCTGCTGATGCGCCTGAGCGACCGGACCGATACGGCTTCCGGGTCAAGGGCAACCGGGATATCTCCCGCAGATGAATCCGAAGACCGGACGAAAGAGCCCGCTTCCAGGTCGAAACCCACTGACAGAAAAGTCCTGATCCTAACCGAAGACACGGCGGACCGTTACGGCATCAGGCGCTACCTCGATACCTGGGGCACCAGCGCAATAACCTGCCCTACCGCGGCAAGGGGTTTTGCGATGCTTATCGAAGCCGCGAATGAGGATCGTCCGTTCGATGCGGTCCTGCTGGATCAGCAGCGCTTCGACATGGACCCGGAACAATTTGCGATCTCAATCAGATCCGAGGCGGAGCTGCAGCACCTCTACCTGATCTATGTGGGGCCTTTGTATCCAGATACCCTGTCGGATCGGCTGAAACAGGCCGGATACATCAAGCTGCTCCTTCCCCCGGTCGACAAGACTTTGCTGTACAGCGCGATCTATGACGTCAGCAGAACCGGTTGGAATGCCCCCCAGGTTGTCAACCTGATGGACCATTACAAGATAAAAGAGGCGCACCGTCCCCTGAGTATTCTCCTGGCGGAACAGAACACCGCCGAAAGAAGACAGCTCCGGACCATCCTGGAGCAGGTCGGTCATAAGATATTTTGCGTCGAAAGCGGCGCCCGGCTGCTCGATGCCCTGGACAGTCAGCACTTCGATATCGCCATCGTATCGGCGAACCTGAGAGAGATATCCGGTCTCAAGGTCTTGGAACTGTACCGGTTCACCCAAAGCGATCACCTGCTGACACCTTTTGTACTCATGCTGGACGGCGTTTCTTCCATCACCAGACAAGCATGCAAGGATGCCGGCGTGAGTGCCTTCCTGCATAAACCGATTGAGCCGCGCGCACTCTTCAATACCATCGATAAGGTGTTGGAGGATACAAACAGGGAAATCGCAGCTCTGCCTCCCTCTCAGCCCAGGACCGTCATCGTCAATGGATTGGCACTGGATGTAAAAAGACTCGAGGATCTGAAGCGGCTCGGCAGCGGTCACGATTTTCTCAGGGAACTGGTGGGAAAATTCAGGCAGGATAACGAACAGATAATCGAAAAAATGATGAGCGCGGCACTCGACTCCCGCAGTAACGAATTCAGGGATCTCGCACACGCCATCAAGGACAGCGCTGGCAACCTGGGTGCGTTGGCCCTGTATCATCTGGGCATCAGCGCCGCGAG
>JAHEHQ010000023.1:0-11079 GCA_024644505.1 Gammaproteobacteria bacterium | reverse complement strand
TGCGGCATAAGGACCGACAAAGGGGATATGTGGGAACAGACCGATGAACTCATGGAAGGCCACTATGATGAACCCGTGGAATTTTTCGAAGCCTTCCTGGACCGTAAATATCTCGCTTATACCATGGCCTATTACGGCGAGAATCCGGAAGAGATCGCCGCACAGGATTACAGCCTGGAACAGGCCCAGGCGGCAAAATTCAGGCTTGCCTGCGAAAGAACGGGGCTCAGGGGACACGAGAAGATCTTCAGTATCGGTGCAGGCTTCGGCGGGTTCGAGACCTATCTGGCGGAACATTACCCCGATATCGAGGTTGTCTGCATCACCCCAAGCAGGGTGCAGGCCAACTATATCAGGGACAAAATGACGAGAAGGGAACATCCCCTGAACCGTCTGAATCTCAGGCTGATCGAGGGTGACTTCGGCGCCCTGCCGATCACCGCTGAGGAGACCGGCTCTTACGACATGGTATTTTCCGTGGGTGCCTTCGAGCATGTGAGAAACTGGCACTCGGCTTTCGCCAAGATTGCGGAAATGCTCAAGCCCGGAGGGAAGCATTTCCAGCACCTGATCACATCGAAAATTGTCATCCCCCAGTTTCTGGATGCGCGCAAGACCCTCATTGGAAGATACTATCCCGGCGGTCGTATATGGCCATTCGATGTGGTTGCCGCCCAGAACGACTGCATGGAACTGGAGCAGAGCTGGTTCATGAACGGGCTGAACTATGTTCGCACCCTCGATGAATGGCACCGCAACCTCTGGGACGGCATGAATGAACTCTACCCGGAAGTGCTCACGGAAAAGAGCGTGAAGCACTGGAGTGAGTATTTCTCACTGTGCAAGGCCTGTTTTGCCCCCCTGGACGGTGAGGTATACGGGGTCGGGCATTTCGTGTTCAGGAAGCGGTGAGCCTGCAGTCGGCTTCAGGCCGATCTCAGCGCAAGTACCGAATTCAGGCCACCAAACGCGAAAGAGTTGGAAAGGGCCACCTCGATATTCATGGCCCTGGATGCATTCGGAACATAATCCAGATCACAACCTTCACCGGCTTCGGTAAAGTTCATGGTGGGCGGCGCCAGATTCTCCTGCAGCGCCATGATGGTCGCGATCAGTTCCAACCCCCCGGCCGCCCCGAGCGCATGACCATGCATGGACTTGGTCGAGGAGACGGCCATCTCATAGGCGTGGTCCCGGAACAGGGTCTTCAGCGCCTGGGTCTCCGAAACGTCGTTTGCCCGGGTGCCGGTGCCGTGGGCATTGACGTAATCCACATCTCCGGGCGCTATCCGTGCATCCTTCAATGCGGAAGTCATTGCGCTCAGGGCGCCTTCAACGGAAGGATCGGTAATATGCCCCGCATCTGAAGACATGCCGATACCGGCCAGTTCCGCATGGATTCGGGCGCCTCTCGATCTCGCGTGGTCCAGGGACTCCAGCACCACCATCCCGGCGCCCTCACCCAGCACCATGCCGCTGCGGTCGGCGGAAAACGGCCTGCACGTATCCTTCGCCAGGACCCGCATGGCCTCCCAGGCCTTGATCAATCCAAAGGTAAAGGGGGCATCGGCTCCACCGGCCACAGCCACATCCACCAGACCGGACCGTATCAGCATCACGGCCTGGGACACGGCATGGTTGGCAGAGGCGCAGGCACTGGAAACCGTGAACACAGGGCCCGTGATGCCCATCTGCATACTGATCTGGCCGGCCGCAGCACAAGGCATTCCCCTGGGGATGGTCACCGGGTGCACCCGGGACTTGTTCTCTTTATACAGGCGCTGATAAGTGATCTCGTCGGTATCCTTGCCGCCGCACCCGGTGCCGATAACCGCCGCCGCCGATTTCAACTCCTCCGGGGAAAGGCCGGCATCGGCAACAGCTTCCCTGGCCGCCACAAGGGCAAACTGAACATGCCGGTCGAGCAGCGGCATCTCGGAATCGGAGAAGTGCGTTTCGGGTTTGAATCCCTGAACCTGGGCCGCAACACTCAGTTTCAATGCATCGTCGGGAAACCCAGCCAGGGCCCAGATCCCGCATACGCCATCCGCCAGCGCCTGCCGGAACTGCCCGGCGTCATGACCCAGCGCGGATAGGCACCCCAACCCTGAAACAACCACCTGTCGCAAACCCTTACCCTCCCGCATCCATCAGTTCGGCAACCCCATCGACGATGTCCTGAACGGTCTTCAGGGACTCCAGCTTATCGTTGGGCACTTCCACATCGAAGGCGTCCTCTATCTCGTAGACGATGGTTATTGCATCCAGAGACGAAATCCCGATCTGCTCCAGCGAGGTTTCGGGCTTAATGGTGGCGGGTGGAATGTTCTTTTGTCTGGCGACTGCGGCGACAACCGCATCAAGTATTTCCTGGCTCATGATATGTATCGTTGGACGCCTTGTGAGGTCTTGAATCTGGTATGGTTTATCGTGAAGTGCTATTGTACTGAAAAATATGCACTTTATTCCATGACTTCCTACAAAAACATTATCGACTTCTTACGGGAACGCTACAAAGGCGGTCGAGACAAGGAACTTGAGCAGGCATCCATCAGGGTTGTGGTCGCCATTGTTGTTCTCGTCTACCTGTTTCTGATCAAGCAGCACCCCATTGGCGAACTCTCATCGACCTGGCAGTTCGGGCTTTTCCTGGTCACTACCATATTCGTCCTTTCCGTGGCGCTTTTGATCTCCGTCATCCTGAGACCCGGCGTTTCGGTGCCGCGCAGGGTGTCCGGTGTCGTCATGGATATCTCCGCATTCAGTATCGCCATGACGGTAACCGGTGAGGTGGGTGCCCCCTGGTGGGGCGGATTTCTCTGGGTGACCTTTGGCAACGGCCTGCGCTACGGAGAACGCTACCTCTACCTGTCCGCCGTTCTGTCGCTCGTAGGTTTTTCAGTGGCCTTGATGTTCAACGAATTCTGGTCGGCGAACATGGCATTGGGTGTGGGGTTGCTGGCGGCCCTTATCGTGCTGCCGCTCTATGCAGGTACACTGACGAGACGCCTGCACGCCGAGCGCCTGCGTGCTGAACAGGCCAGTCAGGCCAAGAGCGAATTTCTGGCCAAGATGAGCCATGAGATTCGCACGCCCCTGAACGGAATCATCGGCACCACGGACCTCCTCAGAACCTGCCCTCTGGGTGGAGAGGAGCAGGAATATGTGGACACCATATCAACCTCCGGTCAGACGCTGCAGCGCCTGATCGAGGATATCCTGGACATATCCAAGATAGAGGCGGGAAAACTGGTCCTGGAACGAACCGGATTCAACCTTCACGACCTGATCAACAACACGGTAAAAATGTTTTCCCTGCCGGTGCAGCAAAAACGGCTGCGTCTCACCTCCCAGATCGGACTGGACACCCCTTTCAGGCTGATAGGGGACCCCTTTCACCTCAAGCAGATCCTGATTAATCTGATCAGCAATGCGGTCAAGTTTACCAGTCAGGGCGGCATCACCGTGCACTGTCATCTCGTCAGGAACGATGACCAAAGATCGCTGATCCGCTTCGAGGTGGTGGATACCGGCATCGGCATAAGCCCGGATATGCAGGCGGGGATTTTCGAAAAATTCACCCAGGCCGATAACAGCATAACGCGGCAGTACGGCGGAACCGGATTGGGGACCTCCATCGCCAAACAGCTGGTGGAGCTCATGGGCGGGCGTATCGGGCTGCACAGCACCCCGGATATCGGCACCACCTTCTGGTTCGAGATTGGATTCGAACAGCAGGAAGAGTCGGTGAGTGAAAAAGAGATGTTGCGGGTCCAGAAATGCCGGGTGCTGCGCATCTGTACTGATCCCCAGATGACAACCGACGTATCCCACAGCCTTCAAGGCTGGGGGGTATCTTTTCATAACGCACCGGGCATTCGGGATGCCTCACGCATGTTGACCGAGAAGAACACCCTCGGCATACCCTACGAAGTGATCATCCTGGACCAGATCACCCTGGATCGGGAGACCATCGGACTGCTCGAATCCCTGGAGCGGGATCTGGCACTCCCCCGGACAACCATCCTGATCGTGGATCCGGTTAACACCCGCTACACGGATACGGGCCGGATCTCAAACACGCTCTACATCATCGATGAACCATTCGACAAGGCACTGTTGTTCAACGCCCTGCATGCCTCGCATCAAGCCGCTTACGAGGATGACAGCGTCATCAACCTCTCCAGGCATTTCACGCGCCACCGTCAGGCTCAGCGCCATCTCGATATTCTGGTTGCGGAAGACAACAGCATCAATCAGATGGTCATCGCCCGCATCCTCGAAAGGGCGGGACACCACAGCCGTCTGGTGAACAACGGGCGAGAACTTCTGGAGGTCCTGGAGCACCGATCCTATGACCTGATCATCGTGGACATGCAGATGCCCGAGGTTGGGGGCCTCGAAGCCTACAAACTGTACCGGTTCGCCCACCCCGACGATGATGCCACGCCCTTTATCATGCTCACCGCCAATGCCTCGATGGAGGCCAGGCAAGCCTGTGAGGAGGTGGGTATTGATTATTTTCTCACCAAACCGGTCTCCTCGGTGAAACTGCTGGATGCCATCTCCAGGGCTACCACCCCCAAGACCGAGGAAAAGGCCGACAGCATTCCGCAAAAAACCGGGGAAGCCACCAACGGAGACGACGAGACCATCCTGGATTACGTGATGATCCGCGAGGTCATCGAACTGGCCCCCGACGGCGAATTCCTGAACCGGTTGCTCCGAAATCTCGAACAAGAGGGCAGCAGACTGATCGCCGACATGAAAGCGTCGATCCGCTCGGGGGACAGCGTCGAGCTCAGACAACTCGCCCATGCCCTGAAAGGCTCCGCCATCAACCTGGGGCTGCGCCGACTCCACACCAGGGCAGCCCATGTTGAGGGTCTGGCAGCGACCCTGACAGCGACGGAATGCAGCCGTCACGTCAATGCACTCGCGGCCACCCTGGAGGAGGCCAGGGTGGAGCTGGCAGATGCCTTCGAGCGGCCGGTTACCTATGAGCCCGTCAGCCCCCTGACCCTCAAACAGCCCTGACCCGACTGACTTCCGGTGCATAGGGCTCAAAACGCCGCTGCTGGGCCCCGAGCAGATACTGCACCATCCGCAGGTTCCTGTCGGACAGTTTCATGGCTGTATCCACCCAGACATCCGCCGCGTCACGAAGCTCCGAATAAGGCAGTGGATGATACTGGTCCACAATCCTTTCCAAGCCCTGGTAACCCGCATTGCGGCCTCGCCGATGCTCGATGTACTCGTACACGGCCTCTTTTCCGCGACCGTCATCGACCAGGATGTCCACCACCCCCATGTCATACAACTCTTCCGCGGTGTAGAGCTTACCTTTGGCGATGAGGCGCTTGGCCAGGGCGGGCGAGAGGCGGCGGGCCAGAAAGCTGAATGCACCCATGCCGGGGAAGAGCCCGAAAACCGTCTCGGGAAAGCCAAACCTGGCCCCCTTCTCCGCAATCAGCGTGTTGGCCGACAGGGCAGCCTCGAAACCGCCTCCCAGGGCCTCGCCCTGCACCAGTGCAATCGTGGTGAACGGCAGATCGTAACTAATGGCGGACTGGTAGAGGATATCGATGCATGATATCGCGTATTCGGCCAGCGCATTCCGGTTACCGGTGTGAATCAGCTCCATGAAGTGGGCAAGGTCACCGCCGAGGTTGAACACCCCCGGCATGCCGGAACAGAGCACCTGGTACATGAGTCTGTTCGGATCGTCCCGTTGGCAGCCCGCTTTGGCCTGTTGCGCAACAACATCCTGCGCCCTGGCCACATCTTCGAGCAGTCCTTTGCTCATGCAGGGCACTCCCGGGTATTTGAACCTGGCCCAGACCAGTTGGCGACCCGGCTCGAAGACCAGGTCCATATGTCGGTAGTCTGTCGCAACTACCCCGTACTCATTTTTCTCCATCATTTTTCAGCTCCAATAGCCAAGATTTATACACACGGATTCGGCGCATCAGGCGCCCCCAAGCCACACAAAAGTTCGAGCACTCTTTTTAATGTTCTGGCTGCCCCTGCCTCAAACAGACGATAGGATTCGAATACCCGGGAATCATTCCCCAGGGCAATGTTCCGGGGACAGATCCGAACCAAGCGGAACCACATATCGCCTGAATAATCTACTTGATCACATCTCGTCGCGTCCGTGACGATGATGGAGTATGAATTGCTCTTACATCACCTGAACTGATCAGGTCTGAGGCGGGACGTCGCCTCCGCGGCCCAGGGATCCTCGGGCCAATAGTGTTTCGGATACCTGCCTTTCAGCTCCTTTCTCACCTCATGATAGGTGTGCTCCCAGAATCCCCGAAGATCCTGGGTTATCTGCACCGGCCGCTGGGCCGGAGACAGCAGATGCAGCGTCACGGGAACCTGGCCACCGCATACGGTGGGGGTATCCGTAAGACCGAACATCTCCTGGAGCTTCACCTTGAGCACCGGGGGGCCGCCGGGTTCGTAGCCGAGGCGTTTACGGGATCCGCTCGGCACCTGAATATGGGTCGGTGCCAACTGATCCAGGCGCTTCCTCTGATCCCAGCCCAGACGGTTTGGCAGTATGTCCATGAGCTTCAGCCGTTTCAGGTGTTCTTCGCGCGTCATGCCTTCGAGCCATGGCGCCAGCCAATCATCCAGGCTCTCCAGCAGCCCCGCGTCCGACAGGTCTGGCCAATCGGATCCGGGCTGCCAGTGACGCACGGACAGCAGCCTTTCGCGCCAAGCCTTGACCTCCCCGTCCCAGGGGAGCGCCCCCAGTCCCATGGCTCTGACGCCATCCATCATGGCCCGGCGCACCGCAGCCGGGTCCGGCCCGGCCAACGGCCTGGATGCGAGCACCAAGGCCCCCAGACGCTCTTCCTCTCTGGTGGCCACAGCGTGTGAATCCTGTTCCCATGCTATCACCGGTTCCGTTTTGATGCGCCTCCCGAGAAAATGACGGATATGTTCCAGATCAATGGAAGATGCCAGGAAAACCCGGCCCTCCTTTACCCCGGCATCCAGGCTTGCCACCACCAGGTACTCCCTGCCGGTCAGCAGGTCCCCCGGGGGAAGCCGCACCCCCCGGCCCGATGACATGAGATAGGCCCCGTTGTCCGTGCCGCGGCGTTGGGCGACACGATCGGGGTAGGCTTGGGCCAGCAGGGCGCCGACGCTCATAACCTCCCCCGATGCCCTGTTCGCCCTGTCGGAGCTTCCCCGGAGCTGGCCGCTGATCGCTGCCAGCCTTGCGCAGGCCGATGGGCTTACAGCGGCCCCGGCAATGCCCCGGTCTCCGTAGCGCCGCCACCGACTCAGCAGGGTCAGACGATCTTCGATGTCCACCGGGAGGTTCTCTCCCTGTACCTTGCGAAGTATGTCCCGCTCTGTGATCAGTGCCGCGAGATCCGCCGCCAGCTCGAGCTGACCCGAGACCCGCGCCCTGTCCATCATGTGAGCGAGCCTGGGATGCACCGGGATGGCCGCCATGCGCCGCCCCGCAGGCGTAATTCGCCCCGACCTGTCAAGTGCCTCCAGCGACTGCAACAAACTCCTGGCCTGGGCGAATGCACCGGCGGGCGGCGGCGACAGCCAACGCAGCTGCGCAGCATCGCTTACCCCCCAGAGCGCCAGTTCCAGTACCAGAGAAGAGAGATCTGCAGCAAGAATCTCCGGTGGGCTGTGCGCCCGCAGAGCCGCCTGGGCCGCGCGGGTCCAGAGCCTGTGGCATGCCCCAGGTCCCAGACGGCCTGCACGCCCGCTGCGCTGTTCCGCGGATGCCGCCGAGACCCTGACGGTTTCCAGACGCGTCAGGCCCCTATTCGGATCGAATGCCGGCAGGCGGGAAAGGCCGCTGTCCACCACACACCCCACCCCCTCTATGGTAAGACTGGTTTCCGCAATGGAGGTGGCCAGAACCACCCGGCGCCGGCCTTCGGGATCGGGAAGTATGGCGCGATCCTGGGCCCCGGAGTCGAGGTTGCCGTACAGGGGGCAAACCAGGGTGTCGGGTTTAAGCCGCCGAGTCAGCAGACGCTCCACGGCATGGATCTCGCCGGCCCCGGGCAGAAAAACCAGGATGTCACCCGTTTCCCGGTCCAGGGCACGCAACACCCCCGCGCTCACCCTGCGGGAAATGTCCCTGTCCCGGGGATCCCTTTCGAGATAGTGAATGGTGACGGGGTGGCTGCGCCCTTCCGCAGTGATCACCGGCGCACCCCCCAGCATGCCCGCCACGGCCGAGGTATCCAACGTGGCGGACATTACCAGCAGACGCAGATCGTCCCGAAGCCCCTCGGCCACATCCAGACAGAGGGCGAGCGCCAGATCCGCCTGCAGGCTGCGCTCATGGAACTCGTCGAAGATGACCAGGCCGATACCCTTCAGCTCGGGATCGCGCTGCAGCCGGCGGGTCAGAATGCCTTCCGTGACCACCTCTATCCGGGTCTCTTCGGATACGCGCCGGTCCAGGCGCACCTGGTAGCCGATACGCTTTCCCACCGTCTCGCCACACAACCGTGACATGCGTGAAGCCGCCGTCCTCGCCGCCAGGCGCCTGGGCTCCAGCATCAGGATGCCGCCTGTCAGCCAGGATTCTTCAATCAGTTGCAGCGGCAGAACCGTGGTCTTGCCCGAACCCGGCGGCGCCGACAGCACGGCGCGTCCCGAACGTTCCAGGGTTCTGCCGAGGGGCTCTGCTATATCGTGGATCGGAAGCCTTTCCACGGACAGTCAGCGCCTGATAACACTAGGCCATTTTTTCCACACGGATCCGGGCATCTGCATGGTGTTCCAGGATCATGTTCTTGATGTCGTCAACCCGGTTGCGGGGGACATCGACCATCATTAGTATCCTCCCCTTCTCGATGTCGACATGATAACGATCCAGCTTGTGGTTGTGTTCGTGCAGCTTCATCATTGCGCTGACGAAGGCCCCGAAGGTGATCCCGGCAAGGCTGCTGGCCAACACCACGCCCCACCCCAGCATCAATCCCGGCGGCGGAAAATACATTCCGAGCAGCCCGGCCGTGAAGCCGGCAATGGCCCCGAGCGCCGCACCTATCCAGATTCCGTGCGCCAACTCCGTCTTCTGCCAGACGTTGGCCTGGGGCAGACCTTCGAGTCTTTCCCTCAAACTCGCGAGTACGTGTACGTGACCCTTGGGAATGCCTGCCTCCTTGAGCTCCCCCACCAGCGTACGGCAGATCTCCACATTCGGTATAAGCAGGTAAAGTCTTTTCATGGCATGCCCCCGTAACCATTTCTGACCGCGTTGGTTTATCATATCGCCGGATCACAGGCAGCGGAAATTAATTAATGCCCATCCAGAAACGCATAGTTTCCAGAAACCACGTCATCCCGGCATTCGCCGGAATGACGGAAGATGCTGTTTATGGACGGATACTATTCAGGGTCTGTTAACACTATGCGACTATCCGCATAGTGTTAACAGACCCCGAGGAGTCCCCAGTTGACCAGACACAAAACGCCCGTGACACCGGCCGTCAGAGTGCTGCGCGGCGAACGCGTTCCCTTTCAAGAGCACCCCTATGCCTATGAGGAAAATGGTGGCACCGCTGTTTTTGCCCGGGAGACGGGCGTCGAAGAGAACAGCGTGATAAAAACCCTTGTCATGGAGGACGAGACGGCAAGACCCATGATCGTCCTGATGCACGGCGACCTCGAGGTATCCACCAAGGCACTGGCCCGGCAGATCGGCCGCAAATCGGTCAAGCCCTGCGATCCCGCAACCGCAAATCGTCACTCGGGCTACAAGGTGGGGGGAACCTCGCCGTTCGGCACCCGGAAACCCATGCCCGTCTATTGTGAGAAAACCATCATGGACCTGCCGCTGATCTACATCAACGGTGGCAGTCGCGGTTTTAGCCTGTCCCTGACTCCCGGAGACATGGCGCGGGTTCTAACCCCCACCCTGGTATCGGTGGCACGCTGAGACACCCGAGTACTCCGTCAACCTGATATTGACGGAGTACTACTTCCGGCTGTCGTATCGCCTGCCAATCCAGACCACCGCGATGAGCGCCCCGAAGCAGGCGGCGATGACGGCGTTTCCCCGCTCCAGACCCACAGCCAGGGCCCCGTAGCCACCCACCGCCGCACCGATGGCACTGAAGGCAAAAGCGCGCATGAACCGGCAGAAGCCGCAGGATCTGTAGGGATCAGTCATCGACACCCCCCGGAAACAGGGGTCTGTTAAAAGACCCCGATTCAATTCATGCCGTTATGGCCGTCTTCTCCCTGGAGCAGGATACCGACAGGTCGAAATCCTGACCCTCCGGAAACTCCTGTGAAACGATCCAGATCTGGGTGATCTCATCGCTCAGCCCCGGCAGCACCTGCAGAGATCTCATGGTGCGCTCCCGATCGAAGAAGGCAAAAGGTTCGTCAAGAAATACGAACTGCTTGCCATCCACGGCGCTCCTGACCAGTTCCTGGGAAAGGGCCAGCCTTACCGCCAGCATTATCTGGCGCTGGGTGCCGCTGGATATCTCCTCCAGATCCATGAAGTCCCGCTTCTCTTTCGAGAAAACCCGGACGGTGAGTTCATCGTCGATCTGCAGATGTTCATAGCGCTCTTCCGTGAACAGGGGCAGTGTTCGACCCACAAGATCCCGCAGGTCGTGGTTGAATCGGTGTGAAAGTTGTCTCGTGGCACCGTCCAGCAGCTCCCTTGCCAGTTCCCGAAGGCGGATCACGCGCTCTTTTCCGGTCATCTTTTCCTGCAGTCCCTCGATGCCCTGCTGCAGACCGTCGGCCTTTCTGAGCCTTTCGTTTTCAGTCTGTATCCGATTTTCCAGATCCCCGATCAGTTCCCGGCTGTGCCGGGATTCGAGGCTGATCCAGGCCTTCTCCCTGGACACCAGGTCCATGACTTCCGAGGTTTCCGCATTGAACAGGACTATGCGCTGACAAAGCCTTTCGGCTTCATCGGCATCGGGGCGCAGTGCGGAATCCACTGTCGGTTCCACCGTGGATTCATCCCCCTCCTCTTGCGTGGATGACGCATCCTCGGCGGTATCCGGTTCCGCGGCCGAAGCCGCCGGTTCCGCCGATCGTTCCCGATGAAGCGTT
>JAHEHQ010000263.1 GCA_024644505.1 Gammaproteobacteria bacterium | reverse complement strand
TGGGAATGCGTCCGGGAGGTGTTTTAGTTTTCGGACCAGAGGGGCTCCCTCCCATTTCTTATCGTCTGCCCTATAAAGCGCGCGATCCAGTCTCATTAGCTCTTGCGTTGTCTCCGTATCGCCAATGCGTGATGCCAGTTCCTCGAGACCATTGGGTGGGTTAGCCGACCAATGTGCTCTCGCCCAGCAGATCAGTGCGCTGCGAGCCTCTTTGGGATCGCCGTTTTTGCAGGCCTTTACGAATCGTTGACGTAGCAGGCCGGGATTGACGGCGGAGGTTTGCGGGGTGCGTGTCTCCGATCCGGACGTTGTTCGCCTCTCGCGCCACCAAAGCAATAAGGTCAGCAACCAGGCAGTTGTCACGAACCCGGTCAACCAGGGCCAGTAGCCGCTCAATTCCGGTATCGAATCGTTTTTACCGGGCTGCAGGGGATCCGGGTTCACGCCGTTACCCGTCGGTTGGGGTGTTTCCCGGGGAAGGGTCTTTGAATGCCCCAAGGCCTGTGGCGCGGAAACCTGACCAACGGCCGGGAGGATTTCAACGACCCTGGCGGGCAACGCCGCAGTCCGCTCCCGGTCTGCCTCGGTATCCCACCAATAGAGGCGAATGGCGGGTAACTCAAGCGTTCCGGGTTGAGTCGGGATTAAGGCGATCTGACGTATCTTCTCACCTGCCACAGTGTCCTGCAGGTCTTCAGTATGGGTCTTTGCACGGTCGGGATAGACGTTCGCTCGGTCTATTGCGGGTGGCGCGAGGTCGGGTAACTGAGCGCCGGTTAATCCTTGCGCAAGCAGGGTGATGGTGCGGGTGATCGGGTCACCCACGCGAATCTCACCACTTTGAGGATCCCAGGATTCAGTGAGTTCGATCGATTGGGCCGGAAGCCAGTGCTGGCCCTGAGAGCCTGCCGGGCGTGCCATTACCTGCAGGGTTAGTTCCTTTCCACGAACACGCACCGTTCGGGTAGAGGTGAAAATGTGGTCGAATGGGTCTCTTCCGAAAAACTGATCGTTATCGAAGAAGCCGCCGAGAGATCTACGCTGCTCTCGACTTTCCGGAATCTGACCTGAAAAAACCGGGGCCGGAATCGTGAGTTCACCGCTCGATTGGGGAAAGATTGCGTAGCGGCGTTCGATCACCTGATACAGACTGCCGTTACGTTGAGTGGAATACTGCCTGTCCTCGCCGAGGCGTCGAATATGGGCGGCGTTTAAACGGGGTTCGCTCAAATCGCCTTTGACCATCCGCACAGTATAGAGGAGCCGAACGGTATAGATGACCATGCCCTGGACATAAGGCGAGTTTGGTTCGACCTCGGATTCGATGAATATCGGGGATCCCGATGCTGCACCCGGCGCAGGGGCTTCCCGGACCAGCAGCGAGAGTGTCGGGGTCACCTCGTTTCCCAGTTCGAGAGCGGGAATCTCTATCGTGCCTTCATGCTTTGGGCTCAGAGAAACCGTCCAGGTGGTGCGTGCATCGACCTGGCCGTTGATGATATTGACTCGGCTGCCCGTGGACACCCCGAGTACTTCGAAATCCTTGCTGAGCGGACCGGTGTCGGGTTGAGCAGTGATCTGGCCCCGTGCCTCGATCAGAAGATTCACCGTTTCTCCTTCAAGTATGATCTGTCTATCCAAGCGCGCATTCACATCCGCCCATGCGCTGGTTGCACCGAGTAGCGACGTTTGGCACAGACTCCAGAACATGATGATTTTGAGGGCAAGGTTCATTTTGTTTCCGAACCTTGTTGTCTTCGCAGATGTTCCAGCATGAATTTTCGTCTCAGCAGCCCGCCCGGATCGTCGGGGATCTGTTGCAGCCACTGTTCCAGCGCGAGTTCGGACTCGCTAAAGGGTGAATCAGGGGCAAGCCGCTTTGCGCTCTGGGCATCATCCGCTTTACTCGCTGCCTGTGGTTTTTCAATGGGGTCTTTTTGCGGTTGTACGTCCCGAAGGACAGCATCCCGACTGTCCTGATCCTGTTCCGGCGTTGTCTCCTGCTCATTGTTTACAGAACTCTCGTTCTCTGTCTGTTGCTTTGATGTCGACGGCTGATCCTGACGATTTTCGAATGTCTCACCCTTGTCGTGTTGCGTCTGCGCTTGTTCCTCCATGTCCGGTTCGTTACCCGCCGCAGTATCGGGTTGCGACTCCTCACCGCCCTGTTGCTGTTCTTTCCCCGGTTGATCTTCGGCGTCGTTCTCCCGGCCGGCATCCGTTTGTTGTGATGGCTGCCGGCGCAAAAGGTCCTCGATCAGCTTGAGATTTACCTTGGCGTCTTCGTGATCGGAATTCTGCTCCAGTGTTTCTTTGTAGGCTTTGGCTGCCTCCTGCAGCTTACCCGCGCGGGCGAGGGCATTGCCTCGATTGTAGTCACCTTCAGGTCCCGGGGTCTGTGCGAAGGCCTCAGCGGCCTCGTCATAGTCGCCTGCCTCATAAAGTGCAGTGCCCTTCCAGGACGGGTTTTGAAACCTCTCCGCCGCGTAGGCTGCCTGACCTGATTGCAGCGCACGGGCTGCCTGTTGATCCTTGCGCAGCCACAGTTCGGTCCATTCGAAGGCGTCCGCCGGCGGTGGAATTATCAGGACGGCCAGTACCATGCCCAACCAGCCCCGGCGGAATCCCGCTGCAGCCAGGGGAAGCAGCAGGGGCAGCAGCCAGACACTGTGCTCCACCCAGCGTTCCACGCCAGCGTTTTTTTCAAGTCGGGCGTTGAGATCGTGAGGCTGAGGCGGAGGCATGATGCGATCCAGATCTATCCCGTCACTGGTAAATTGACTGTAGCTCCCGCCACCCATCCGGGACAGTTCCCTCAACGGGTCTTCGTCGAGACGGGCAATCCCGCTGAATCCACCTTCCTCTGCCGGGACGGGAGCGCCTGCGGGCGTGCCGATACCGAGCACTGAGACTCGGTGGCCTTGATCACGCAGTTTGCGGGCAGCCGAAAGGGCGCCTGCCTGGTCCGTCATGCCGTCGCTGATAAGCAGCACTTCACCGCGCCTAACACCCGCCCGCTGAAGCAGCGTGGCGGCCAGATCCAGGGCGGGGGCGGCATTGTCCCCTTCTGCCGGAACGATGTCGGTGGCAAGCGCCGGCAGCATGGCCGCAATCGTGGCAGTGTCATCGGTCAAGGGAGTAACCACGTGAGGCTCGCCTGCGAATACGACCAGCGCGGTTCGTCCCTCCGAGGAGCGCGCAAGGATATCGGTAACCTTGAAACGGGCGCGTGCCAGCCGCGTAGGTGCAACGTCTGCAGCATCCATGGAGGCAGACAGGTCCAGTACGATTACGCGGGCAATCTGTGCCTGATAGACGGGCAGGGATTGACGTTCCCAGACCGGTCCGGCCAGTGCAATAACCGCCAGCAGCCAACCCGGCATGAGGAGCAACAACCCAGTCCTGCGGACGCTTCCGGGCGGTTCCAGCCAGAGTTGTGATAATAGGTGCGCATCGAAGACCTTGCTCCAGCCGCCGGCATTATTACGCTGCCGCCACCACATGAGTATCAGCAGGATCGCGGGGATCAGGGAGAGAAACCACAGCGGGCGCAGGAAGTGAAACTCGCCGAAACTCGTCATCTGGATACCCGTCGCATGGATGGCAGCACACCGGGCAGGGAGGCGATCAGCGTCAATATGAAGGCGATCCCCAGCGGCCAGTGATAGAGCGCCTTGACAGGGCGCACTGACCGTCCCCCGCCGGTCACGGGTTCCAGCTCCTCCAGCTTCTGGTAGATGGCCTGCAGCCGTTCGCGGTCGGTGGCACGGAAGTATTGGCCGCCCGTTGTATCGGCGATGTAAGTCAGCGTCCTCTCATCAAGGTCGGCAGCCGGGTCGATGATACGCGTGCCGATCAGACCGCGCACCCGCATCGGTTTGCCACCGACACCGATGGTGTAGATGCGCAGGCCGGATTGAGCCGCCAGTTCGGCTGCCTGCCTGGGGGAGACCTGGCCAGCGGTATTGGCGCCATCGGTCAGCAGGATCAGCACGGCCTCGCCCTCGGGTGCCTCGCGCAATCGTTTGACGGCCAGCCCTATGGCATCCCCGATGGCCGTTTCCTTACCTGCGATGCCAATGGCAGCCTCGTCGAGCAAAACGTTGACTGTTTGACGGTCGAAGGTCAACGGGGTTTGCAGATACGCATGTGTGCCGAACAGGATCAGGCCGAGACGATCACCTTCGCGACGTTCGATGAATTCCCCGGCGACCTCCCTGACCACGTCGAGGCGTGTGAGCCTGAGGCCCTCGGTGTCGAGATCGGGCGAC
>JAHEHQ010000262.1 GCA_024644505.1 Gammaproteobacteria bacterium | reverse complement strand
CGGTATCCTGGGTCGGCTTCGACTCGGCAGCGCCCCTGGGGCGAGGAGAGGTGGGGGGCAAGGCGGCCCTGCCCGCCTGGATGACTTATATGCGGGAAGCCCTGAACGAGATGCCGGAGATCCCCCTGAAAATGCCCGCTGGCATTGTCACCGTGCGCATCGACCCGAAGACGGGCAAACGTGCAGTGGCGAAACAGCAGGATGCGATTTTCGAGGTGTTTCGAACGGAAAACGCGCCCCCCGAGCTGTTGGGCAATGTTGCCTCCCCGTCGGGTGACAACACGGATATCGGAGCCGCCGACGGGGCGCAGGATCCGTTCTAATCAATCATGCCGCGTCAGGGTAAAAAGGCCGGCGTACGCCGATTGATAGCCCATACCGCAGCCCGCATACTGGCCGACCAGGAGTGTCTGGACATTCAGGAGGCACGGCGCAAGGCAGCGTCGCGGGTAGGCTGCAGAGACAAACAGCAATTACCTGACAACCGGGAGATCGAAGAGGCGCTCAGGGAGTATCAGCTGATCTTTTTCAGGGACAGCCAACCCGCAGCGCTCACGCACCTGCGCAAAGTGGCCCTGGATGCCATGCGCGACCTTCGGCGATTCAACCCGCATCTTACCGGACCGGTACTCGACGGCAGTGCCGATGCCTTGAGCCCGATAAAACTCTACCTCTACGTGGAAACTCCGGAAGATGTGGCCCTGTATCTCCTGGAGAGGCAGATCCCCTTCGAGGAACGGGATGTGCGCCTGACATACTCCCGGGGTATCAAAAAGACCTTGCCGCTTTTCAGCTTCAGAGCTGGTGAAAGCGGCATGGAGCTGATACTGCTGCCGCTTCAGGATCGCGCCAACCCCCCGCTGGACCCCGTGACCGAGCGCCCCCACAGGGGCGCCGGAATTGCAAGGGTGTCGGCGCTGCTGGAGACCGATTAGTCAGCGGTCAGCTTAGCGCTTATCCAGGGGTACGTAATCCCGCTGTGGCGCACCGGTATAGATCTGACGCGGCCTGCCAATGCGCTGGTCCGGATCGTCCATCATCTCCATCCAGTGAGCCACCCAGCCCACGGTGCGCGCGATAGCGAACATCACGGTGAACATGGTGGCGGGTATGTTCAGGGCCTGGTAGATGATGCCGGAGTAGAAATCCACGTTGGGATAGAGCTTGCGCTCGACGAAGTACTCATCCTCCAGGGCAACCTGCTCCAGCCTCAGCGCCAGTTCGAACATTGGGTTGTCGGTGTCGGCAATATTCTCCAGCACCTCGTGACAGATCTGGCGGATGATGGTTGCGCGGGGGTCGTGGTTCTTATAGACGCGGTGACCAAATCCCATCAGGCGGAAGGGATCGTCCGGATCCTTCGCCTTGAGGATGTATTTGTCAATGTTCGAGACATCCCCGATCTGCCTCAACATATCCAACACCGCCTCGTTGGCCCCCCCATGTGCGGGTCCCCACAGAGAGGCGATGCCCGAAGCTATACAGGCAAACGGATTGGCCTGGGAACTGCCCGCCAGGCGTACCGTGGAGGTACTGGCGTTCTGCTCGTGATCTGCGTGGAGAATAAACAGCAGGTTGACCGCCTTGACCGCTATCGGGTCCGGTTCGTAAGGCTCACAGGGCGTGGCAAACATCATACTCAGGAAATTGGCGCAGTAATCGAGGTCGTTTCTCGGGTAGATAAACGGCTCACCGATATTGTGCTTGTAACTGGCCGCCGCGATGGTGGGCATTTTGGCGATCATGCGGTGCGCCGAGATCTCCCGGTGGCGCGGGTTATGGATATCGATAGAGTCGTGATAGAAGGCGGACAGCGAGCCCACGACCCCCACCATGATCGCCATCGGATGGGCATTGTAATGAAACCCATCGAAGAAGCTCTTCAGCGTCTCGTTGATCATGGTGTGATGTCGAATGATGTTCTCGAAATTTTCGAGCTCCTGCCGCACGGGAAGATCCCCATAAAGCAGCAGATAGGCGATCTCCAGATAATTGCTTTTTTCTGCCAGTTGCTCGATCGGGTAGCCTCGATACCAGAGCTTCCCGGCATCTCCGTCGATGTAAGTGATGGAACTGCGGCAGCTTCCCGTCGCCACAAACCCCGGGTCGAACGTGAATACCCCCATGTCACGGTAAAGGCGTGTGATATCCACCACCTCCGGGCCTGCGGTGCCCTTGTGTACAGGGAGTTCCGCCGTACGTCCGGTAGCGTTGTCTGTGAGCGTCATGGTTTTTTTGGACATATGTCTGAATTCCCGCAGCGTTATGATGAGCTGATCTTTATAGCAGACCCGCAAATCCGGAACAAGTACCGCTCTGTTAATAGGACGGACATCCGTTTTAGTGCATCAATAGGATACCGTTAGTCAAGACCAGGATTCATAGGGGGAAAAAAGGCACCCGAAGGTGCCTTTCTCAATACCAAGGAGAAAACTCTGGCTACGGCAGTAGATGCTTCACCCCGTCACGCTCTTCCACAAGCTCCTGCTCCGTGGCGGTCATTTTTTCACGGCTGAAATCATTGACTTCCAATCCCTGAACGACCTGCCAGTCTCCGTTCGAACAACGTACCGGGAACGAGTAAACAAGCCCTTCGGAAATACCGTAGCTACCGTCACTGTAGACGGCCATACTGACCCAGTCATCCCCTTCCGTGCCTTCAACCCAGGTACGCATGTGATCGATGGCCGCACTGGCGGCGGATGCCGCACTGGACGCGCCACGAGCCTTGATGATCGCCGCACCGCGCTGCTGCACCTCGGGAATAAAGGTACCGGTGTACCAGTCACTGTCCACCAGGCCCATCGCACTCTGTCCCTTGACCAGGGCGTGGTGAAGATCCGGATACTGGGTGGAGGAGTGGTTACCCCAAATGGTCATATGGGTGACATCGGTCACCGCCGAACCGGTCTTCGCCGCCAGTTGGGACATGGCACGATTGTGGTCCAGGCGGGTCATGGCAGTAAAGTTACGGGGATCGATATCCGGGGCATTGTGGCGCGCAATCAGCGAATTGGTATTGGCGGGATTGCCCACAACCAGCACCTTGATATCGCGGCTGGCCACCTCGTTGATCGCCTTGCCCTGTACCGAGAAAATGGCGGCGTTGGCCTCCAGCAGATCCTTGCGCTCCATGCCCGGTCCACGGGGTCGCGCACCCACCAGCATCCCGAAGTCCGAATCCTTGAACGCCACGTTGGGGTCATCCGTACAGACGATCTCCTGCACCAGGGGAAAGGCACAATCATCCAACTCCATGGCAACGCCCTTGAGCGCATCCATTGCCGGTGTGATTTCCAACATCTGCAGGATCACGGGCTGATCATCCCCAAGCATGGCGCCGGAGGCAATACGAAATAACAAGGCATAACTGATCTGACCGGCCGCGCCGGTCACGGTAACTCGAACGGGCTGTTTCATGGATGAAACTCCTGAATCTTCGATTTATGGTTGGTTTGGTTTTCCGACCAGATATCTAAACATAATATGGGATTTTCTGCACTTTAGACTGGACATTTTTCCACGAATCGGGCTAGTCCTGTTTGACCGGGACACCTGACTACTCTTTTGTGCCCTATCTGTCCATGAGACTTAGCACCCCCTGCGAACCAACAATGCGTTCCAGCTGACGTTTGACCGCGTCACATATTTGCTTTCACAATAACACGCCGCCTTAGAACGCCGCTGAACTTGATCGTTAGGCCCAAATGGAATAGACGAAGGGCTAAAAACCTCGAGAGAAATGCTGCCTGAATATGATGGGGTTCCGAGGTTTGGTTTGAATCAGAAGCAGCACTAATGGAAAGCAGTGTCGTTTCTGTGACCTCGACTTGCTCAGGTTCCCCAAAAATAGACACTATACATCGCCATCACTGATAGAAAGCGTTAGATCATCAAAGGGTCAGGATATAAGGGTAATTCTTTGAATAAAATATTTGTCGGCAACAGAGCAGTTACTCCATCGAAAATTGTTTGTGTTGGACGCAACTACTATGCGCATATTGAAGAATTGGAAAATGAAGTGCCTGATCAAATGGTATTGTTTTTAAAACCCAATTCTTCAATATCGAATCAACTGTCTTCTCATCAAAGCGAACAACTTCATTATGAAGGGGAGCTTTGCTTCCTTTTTGAAAGCGGTAGGTTTTCGGCGGCAGGATTTGGATTAGACATTACAAAAAGAAAACTCCAAAGTATCCTGAAAGAAAAAGGCCTCCCATGGGAAAGGGCGAAAGCATTCGATGGATCTGCTGTGTTCAGTAAGTTCGTTG